>NZ_JBFAAX010000654.1:0-3212 GCF_040639995.1 Actinosynnema sp. NPDC023658
GCAGATTGTGAGCGTTAACCAAGCGATCCCGCTTGACACCTCCCATGGCCCGCTCCAGACTTGGTGACGCGGGTCACCCAGCTGCGTCGCCAGATGTGAGCGCAAACAACACGCATCCGGGACCGGCAGGAGCGCCCTCTCGACGACGAGCAGGAGGCACCGTGGCTGGAACCCGGAGGTCATTACCACGGCGGTTGGGCGCACTGCTCACCGCCGTCGCGCTGTCGGCCGCGACCCTCACCGCGGGATCGGAGGAGCCGGCGGCGGCGTGGGACAACGGCGTGGCGACGACCCCGCCGCTGGGCTGGAACAGCTACGACTCGTTCAACTGGAACGTCACCGAGGCCCAGGTCAAGGCCAACGCCGACTACATGAGGGACAACCTCAAGCAGCACGGCTGGCAGTACGTCATCATCGACTGGGCCTGGTACCGGCCCGGCAGCGGTTCGGGCGCACCGAGCCAGGACTCGAACTTCCAGCCCAGGCTGCGCACCGACGGGAACGGCCTGCTGCTGCCCGACACGACCCGGTTCCCCTCCGCCACGGGCACCAACGGGTTCAAGCCGCTGGCCGACCACATCCACGCGGGCGGCCTGAAGTTCGGCGTGCACCTGATGCGCGGCATCCCGCGCCAGGTGGTCGCGGACAACCTGCCGATCCCGGGCACGAACTGCCGCGCCAACGAGATCGACAACGGCACGACCGCCGCGTGGCTGAACCTCAACTGGGGCCTGGACATGGCCAACCCGTGCGCCCAGGCCTACCTGGACGCCCAGTTCAAGCTGCTGGCCTCGTGGGGCGTCGACTACGTCAAGGTCGACGACATCGCCGCGCCGACCTACCGCCAGGCCGAGATCGAGGGCTACCGGACGGCCATCGAGCACAGCGGTCGGCCCATGGTGCTCAGCCTCTCCCCGGGCCCGACGTCGACCGGCAACGGCGCGCACGTGGCGGCCAACGCCAACATGTGGCGGATCGTCAACGACCTGTGGGACAACTGGTCCTCCTTGGACGCCCTGTTCGAGCGCCTGAACGCCTGGACGCCGTTCCGCAAGCCGGGCGCGTGGCCCGACCCGGACATGATCCCCATCGGCAGGTTGTCCCAGCAGGGACCGGTGGGCTCGCCCCGCTACTCCAACCTCACCGCGGACGAGCAGCGCACGCTGATGTCGCTGTGGTCGATCTCCCGCTCACCGCTGATGTGGGGCGGCGACCTGACCCAGAACCGCGCCTCCGAACTGGCGCTGATGACCAACGACGCGGTGCTCGCGGTCGACCAGCACAGCACCGACAACCGGCAGCTCTTCTCGGGCACGCAGACCGCGTGGACCGCCAACGCGCCCGGCAGCCAGGACAAGTACCTCGCGCTGTTCAACCGGGGCAGCGGCACGGCCACCGTGTCGGCCCCGCTGGCCGATCTCGGCATCGGCTCCGCCACGGTGGTCGACCTGTGGTCGGGCGCCAACCTGGGCACGGTGAGCGGCACGCTGTCGCGCTCGCTGCCCGCCCACGGCTCCGGCCTCTACCGGCTCACCCCGCAGACGACCGTGCCCACGCCGACGGCGGAGACCTTCACCGCGCGGCACAGCGGCAAGGTGGCCGACGTCTACAACGCCTCCACGGCCGACGGCGGCAACGTCGTCCAGTGGGCGCCGAACGGCCAGGCCAACCAGCGCTGGCGGGTGCGCGACGTCGGCAACGGCCAGAACGAGGTCGTCAACGTCGGCAGCGGCAAGTGCCTGGACGTCTCCGGCGGCGCGTCGGCCACCGGCGACGGGGTCCGGGTCGTGCAGTGGACCTGCAACGGCGGCGCCAACCAGCACTGGCGCTTCGAGGACGCCGGCAACGGGTACGTGCGGCTGGTCGCGCAGCACAGCGGCAAGTGCCTGGACGTGCTCAACGCCGCGACCGCGGACGGCGCCCAGCTGGTGCAGTGGAGCTGCAACACCAACACCAACCAGCAGTGGCGGCGGCAGAGCGCGTAGCCACGCCGCCGGCGGGGGAGCACGGGCACCCGGCACGTCGTGCCGGACATCGGTTCACATCCAGGAGAACACACATGCGACCACACCTCCGAAGGCTCGCCGCCTGCACCGCGGCGCTGATCGCCGGCGCGCTGCTGTCCGCCGGCCCCGCCGCCGCCGAGTCCCACGGCGGGGTGCGGGTCATGCCGCTGGGCGACTCGATCACCGAGGGGACGCAGGTGCCCGGCGGTTACCGGATCGGGCTGTGGCAGCGGTTGGCGTCGGCCAACTACCGGGTGGACTTCGTCGGCTCGCAGTTCAACGGCCCGTCGTCGCTCGGTGACCACGACCACGAGGGCCACCCGGGGTGGCGCATCGACCAGATCGACGCGAACGTCGTCACCTGGCTGAGGAACACCACCCCGCGCACGGTGCTGCTGCACATCGGCACCAACGACATCCTCCAGAACTACAACGTGTCGAGCGCGCCCTCCCGGCTGTCGACGCTGATCGACCACATCACGGCGACCGCGCCGAACGCGGACGTGTTCGTCGCGACGCTCATCCCGCTGGCCAACTCCGGCCAGGAGAACTCGGTCCGGACGTTCAACGCCGCGCTCCCGGGCATCGTGCAGGGCAAGGTCAACGCGGGCAAGCGGGTGCGCCTGGTGGACATGCACTCGGCGTTGACGACCGCCGACCTGATCGACGGCGTCCACCCCACGGCCACCGGCTACGACAAGATGGCCGCGACCTGGTACAGCGCGCTGCGCGGCGTCCCCGGCAGCATCGGCGACCCGGCGGCCTCGCAGGGCAGGCTGGTCGTCGGCACGGCCTCGGGCCGCTGCCTGGACGTGCCCGGCTCCTCGACCACCAACGGCACCCAGTTGCAGCTGTGGGACTGCCACGGCCAGACCAACCAGCAGTGGACGCTCAACTCGGCCAAGCAGCTGGTCGTCTACGGCACCAAGTGCCTGGACGCATACGGCCGGGGCACGACCAACGGCACCCAGGCCGTGATCTACGACTGCCACGGCGACACCAACCAGCAGTGGAACGTGAACGCCAACGGCACGATCACCAGCGTGCAGTCCGGCCTGTGCCTGGACGCGTACAACCTGGGCACCGCGAACGGCACCAAGCTGGTGCTGTGGTCCTGCTCCGGGGAGCCCAACCAGCTGTGGACCCTGCGCGTCCCGGCCTGATCGACGGCCCGGGGCACCACCGAGGACCCGGGGCCTGATCGAG
>NZ_JBFAAX010000655.1:0-3209 GCF_040639995.1 Actinosynnema sp. NPDC023658
ACCGCGGCAGCTCGGACGAGCGCCGGTCCACCGCCACGTCGACAATCCAGGCCTCACGGCCTCAGGTGCACGAGTCGGCACCAGTTAATCAGCACGCGGCCGGAGGCGGTCGCCGGGCGCGGCGGCCGTCAGCTGGGGTCGCCGGGACTGGGGTCGGTGGGCCGATCCCACGAGACGGTGGTCAGGCGCGCGACGGTGGAGCTGGTCAGCTCCGTGACGAGCAGGCTCTGCCTCAGGGGCAGCAGCCGGTGGGCCTTGCAGTGCTGGGTCGGCAGCACCGTGACCTCCTCGCCGACGACCCGCGCGTAGTCGGCGTCGAAGGTGACGCGCACGACCACGTCCAGCACGTCGTCGCAGATGATGGACGACCCGAGCAGCCACATCCCGGGCCGCTGGGCGGCTGAGGGCGGGTCGAAGGCGATGTGCAGCAGCCCGGCGTCGACGACTTCGCTGGAACGCAGCCGGAACCACGTGGTCCCGCCGCGGGCGTCGATGCGGCCGAACGTGCCCGTGCCGCTCGCGGTGCTGCCCAGCAGCGCCACCCACAGGCCGGTGGGTCCGGCCACCAGGCCCACCGGTGTGCCACCCCGGTCCCGGGGCACCTCCAGCTGGGTGGCCTCGCGGGTCCGCGGGTCGATGCGCAGGATGAGGCTCGCGTCGTCCTGGCTGGCGTAGAACACCCCGGTCGCGGGGTGCCGGGCCACGAAGATCGGGTCGGGTTCCGCTTCGTACAGGTGGTAGCGGGACGGGTCGGTGTGGTCGATCGACAGCACGTGGTCGCTGGTCTTGAGGCTGACCCACAGCCGGTCGTCGTACTCACCGACGTAGTGGGGCCCGAACCCCTCGGGCACGTCGATCACGCGCACCACCCGGGGTGGTGCGTCGACGTCGGCGCCGCCGGGGTCGACGAGCAGCAGCCGGTTGCCCTCCTGGTGGGTGGCCCACACCATTCCCGGGTAGCGCCGCGACACCGCCAAGCCGTGCAGCATGTCGGTCGGCGCCCCCAGCGGGTGCGCACGCGCCGCCACGACCTCCTCGGTCACCGCGTCCAGGCGGAGCTTGACCAGGTGGCTGTTCGACATCTGCGACACGAGCACCAGCGGCACACCGGGCACCTTCACCAGCTCGTGCGTCTCCTGCGCGAGCGGCAACCCGTACTCCACCACCGACCGCTGCGGCACCGCCTCCGCCGTCCCGGCCGGAGGTCGCCGTTCCGCGGCGGCGGCGGTCGCGGACCCGAGCACCGGCGCGGTGACCGTGCTCAGCAGCAGCGAGCGCTGGAAGGTGCGCCGATCCATCGGACCTCCTCGTGCCGGTGCGTCCGTGACCACGGTAGGAACCGCCGTCCCGGACCACCGACCCCCGCGACGCGGCAGACCCGGGCGGGTGCCGACTTCCGCCCCGCGGGTGAAGGAGCGTCACGCGGCGTGTGCCGCACACCGCTCCTGGTCCTTGGAGAGGAGGGGTCGGCTCGCCCGCTGCCGCCGGTGTCCGGCAGCGGCGGGGCGCGGGAGCCCGTTCAGCCGGACCTGGTCGGGCCGAAGGCGGTCCGGCGTTCGCGGACGGCGGCGACGGCCTTGGCGACCTGCGCGTCGAAGGCGTCGAGCTGCTCGGCTTCGGCGGGGCTCGCGACGAAGGCGCCCCGGTCGCAGGCCGTGCCCGCGCGCCAGATCCGCTCGACGTCGCGGGTCGCGGTGATGTCCGCCAACGGGTCGCCGGACACGAGGAGCAGGTCCGCGCGCCGCCCGGGCGCGACACGTCCCCGGTCGGGGAGGCCGAACACCCGTGCCGGCTCGGAGGTGGCGGCGGCCAGTGCCCGCGCCGGGCTGAGGCCGGACCGGACGAGCAGCTCCAGCTCCCGGTGCAGGCTCGCCCCGAACACGGTTCCGGGGTTCGGGGCGTCGGTGCCCGCCAGCAGGGCGACCCCCGCACCGGCCAGTCGCCGCACGTTGTCCTCGGCCCGCGAGTAGGGCGGCATCCGCCGGCCGGGCAACCCCGGCGCACCGGAGGTCAACCGCCGCGTCCAAGCCTCCCCGAGCGCCTCGGCCAGCCGCGGGTCCCCCGCCACTGCCGCGCCACCCGCTCCACCGAGGGTGTTCTCGACGGTGGCCAGCGTCGGACCGACCGCGATCCCGGCCTCAGCCATCCGTTCGACCAGGGCGAGGTCCAGCTCGGCGTCCACGGGGACGTGGGCCACCACGTCGACACCGGCGGACACGACCTCCTCGAGACCGGCCGTCGAGCTCACGTGGGCGACCACGAGCAAGCCGCGGGCGTGCGCGGCGGTGACCAGTGCCTCGATGGTGCCGGAGTCCAGCGACGGCCACAGGCCCCCGACGCCGGAGATGATCTTCAGGTAGTCCGAGCCCTCCGCGATCCGCGCCGCGACGAACCGCTCGGCCTGGTCGGCGGCGGTCAACGTCGGGATCGGGGCGTACATGATCGACGGGTGCCCGTCCGGCGCGGTGGCCCCGACACCCGACGACCGCACGTCGGCCACGTTCGGGTCGGAGCCGGCCTGCTCTCTCGCCCCCGCCACCACGTCGGGCTTGCTGAACATGTCGAGAACCGTCGTGACGCCGAACGTCAACGACTGCGCGAGGGCACCGGGGACGAGGTGCACGTGCGCGTCGATCAGACCGGGGAGCAGGGTCCCGCCCGCCGCGTCGACCACCTCGTCGCCCTCCCGGGCGAGGGAGGCCGCCGAGCACTCGGTGATCAGCCCGCCGGCGAACCGGACCGACGTCCAGTCCCGCGACGTCGTCCCGTCGAACACCTTGGCGTTGACGATGGTCGTCGCTGCGGCCAACACTTCCTCCCGATCGACGAGTCCTGAACCACCGGTTCCCCGAACCGTAGAGGATCACCCCAGGGTGCTCCGGTCGCACCTCCGCCCTCTACCGGGCGCGGGGCCGCAACCGACCGAATGTTTCGGTCGAGGATCTTGAAGTTTCGATTGAGCTGGTTGTCACCGCGCGGCATGGCCGGCGACCCGACCCGCACGGGGCGTAGTCGGACCAGGGATATCCGGTGTCGAATGCTGTTCGACAACGTCGCAGGTAGGACGCGCGCTGCAGCCGATCCACCGGGCGACCGCCACCCGGCCGAGACCGCAGTGGCAGCCGTTGACTGCGACCACGGTACTGGTTACATTGGCCGAAACTTCAGGTAAAACAGCCCGAACATTTCGGGTGGGCTGTGGCGTCGTG
>NZ_JBFAAX010000656.1:0-434 GCF_040639995.1 Actinosynnema sp. NPDC023658
CACACCGCCCGCAGGCCGCTGCTCGCGCACGGGCCGACAGTCCGCTCCACCTCGACGATCGTCCGGTTGTCCAGGAGTACGCCGACCCCGATCCGGGTTCGGCCGGTGAGCTCCGCCATGCCCGCGGCGACCGCGGCGGTCACCACCGCGAACTCGGTGAGGCCCTGCGGCGTGGCCCACCGGGCCGCCCGCGCCACCACCTCGGCGTCGAGCACCCTGGTGGTGCGCTCGACGGTGCCGATGCCCGATCCGCCCGCCCGCCCGGCGGACGTGGGGTCCGCGTCCGCGAGCGACAGGACGGTATCGCGCCAGTGCTCCGCCGACGCGCGCACGAGCCGCTCCCGATTGTCGTGCTGCCATCGCGCGTAGTCCTGGTAGCCGACGCCGGTCGGTGGCGCGGGTGGCGGGGGGGCAGCCGCGAGGGCGGTGTTCGT
>NZ_JBFAAX010000656.1:444-3198 GCF_040639995.1 Actinosynnema sp. NPDC023658
GGTGGAACAGCTGTGCCCGCAGCGTTTCGCCGCCGGCGAGGTCGAACGGCGTGAGGAACAGTCCGCGCACGATGCGGCGCGCCCTCACCTCGACCTTGTTCGCCGGCGCCGACCTCAGGTCGTGCTCCTCGAAGACGAGGGGTGGCAGGGCGTCCGCCGGGACCGTGGACTGGGTGTGGCCCGAGGCGGTCGCCGCGAAGCGGGTCCGGAGCGCGTCGTGCCGGGTGCGCAACAGCTCCACCGCGCGCCGCAGCACCGGGATGTCCGGTGTGGTGCCGAGTTCGACCGCGACCGCGGTGTGGTTCGCGGGTGACGGGCCCAGCACCGACTCCACCAGCATCAACTGTTCTTGTTGCAGTGAAAGGGGACCGGTGGCCGCGCCGGTGATCACGACGACTGGCCGGTCGGTGTCGGCGCCGCCAGCCAGCACCGCCTCGACCCCCGCGACGAACGGACCGAACACCGGCCGGTCGAAGATCAACCGCGCCGGCAGGTCCACCCCGAGCGTCCGTCGGGCGCGCGACATCAACCGGGTGGCGAGCATGGAGTGCCCGCCCAGGGTGAAGAAATTGCTGTCGTCGTGGATGTCGGCGACGGCGAGCAGGTGCTGCCACAGCTCGCGCAGCCTGCCCTCTGTCGTGGCGTCGCCCATGCGTCGTCTCCTGCCGTGTCGGTGCCTGCGGTCGGGTGGGCTCAGGTGACGGTGTAGCCGAGCGCGACCGCGCGTCGCCCGGCAGGCGACCGGTTCGGGTTGCTCGCGTGCACCACGCGGTCGTGGTGCAGCACCGCGTCGCCGGGGTGGACCGCGGCCAGCGCCGGTCGGCCCAGCGCGGCGACGGTCTCGTCGGGGATCGCGCCCAAGTACGGGTCACCGTCGATCGGCCGGTGCTCGAGCAGTCCCTGGGTGTGGCTGCCCGGCCAGTACAGCAACGCGCCGTTGGTGGCGTCCGCGGTGTCGAGCGGGATCCAGATGTGCACCAGGCGGGTGGTGCGCCCCTCGAAGTAGATCCCGTCCTGATGCGGCAGCGACGGGGTGCCGGTGCGCGCGGGCTTGTCGAACGTCTCCGCGCCCAGGTACCGCGGTTCCCGGCCGGTCACCAGGGCCACGAGGTCGAGCAGTCCGGCCCGCTCGCCGTACGCGGCGAAGAACGGGTCCACCCGTTCGAGGAAGTACATGTTCCTGATCACGCCGTCCGGTCCCCGGTTCACCCAGTCCGCGCGCGGCAACCTCGGGGCGATGTGCCGTCGGTAGCGCTCGACGTTCCGGTCGAGCTCGGCGACCTCGTCGGCGGACAGGAGACCGGAGCAGGTGACGAAGCCGTGCTCGGCGTAGCGCGGACGCAGCGCCGGGTCGGCGGCGGGCAGCGGTTCGGCCGGCCGCACGTCGTGGAGGTCACGCTGCCAGTGCGGGGACACGCCGACCGCGGGGTCCTTCACGAAGGCGGGCATTGCGCGTCCTCCCGCTCGGCCCACAGCAGGCGCAGCCGGTCGAGGTGGGTCAGCCCGTCGAGCACGACCTCCTTGCTGGCGCCGAAGTCGATGAGGCAGCCCAGCTCGTCGACTCCCGCCTCGGTCAACTTGGTGACCATCGGCAGCACGCTCTCGGCGCTGCCGAACAGTCCGCTCGTGTTGACGTACCGGTCGAAGGCCATGGCGGCGAGCGCGGCCTTGTCCGCTTCGGACACCGAGTCCACGTCGAAGCCGAGGTCCTTGCCCCTGGCGTACTTCGCGAACAGCTCCATGTGCTGGCGCAGGTACCGGGTCAGCGGCCCGCGAATCCGGTCGTGCGCTCTCGCCCGGTCGTCGGCCAGGTGCGTGTGCACCATCAGGGTCACCCGGCCCAACGAGGTGTGCCCCGCTTCCTGGCGCGCCTGCCGGTACAGCGCGATCCGCTCGGCCACCTCGTCGACCGTCTGCTCCAGCAGGGCGGTCAGCACGTTCATGCCGAGCCGACCCGCGAGTTGCCAGGTGTCCGGCCTGGAGGTGACGGTCAGCCACAACGGGATCGGCCTCGTGGGCAGGGGGAACGCCGCGACGTCGATCTCCTGCCCGCTGCCGTTGGTGCGGCGGATGGTCTCCCCCGCCCACAGGGTGCGCAGGGTCGCCACCCCTTCGGCGAGGATCTCCCGCCGCCGCTCGTAGTTCTCCGGCGCGGTGACGAAGTCGTTGATGTGCCAGCCGCTGGCCAGCGACACGCCGGTGCGGCCACCGGTCAGGTTGTCCAGCACCGCCCAGTTCTCCGCGATGTACAGCGGGTCGTGCAGCGGGAGCACCACGCTGCCCGCGCGGACCTCGACGGATTCGGTCGCCGTGCCGATGGCGCTCGCGAGCAGTGCGGGGTTGGGGAACGGCGCGCCGAACGAGTCGAAGTGCCGCTCCGGCAACCACACCGCCTCGAACTCGTGGGTGTCGGCGAACCGGGCGCTCTCCATGACCAGCTCGTAGGTCTCGCGGATCGGTACGTCCGACTCGGCGGAGAAGAAGAACAGGCTCCACCCGAGGTCGCCCCGCTGCTGCTGCGCCGTCGCCTGTTCCGCCGTCGCCCGCTGTGCCGTTCCAGGCTCTGCGGGGCGTTCCTGTCGAGCGGCGGCGAGCCGGCTGCGCAGCAGGTCGCGTTGCCGCGGGCTCAGTGCGGCGAGCCGCGCGTTGAGGTCCGTGGTCACGACGTCGCTCCCGACTGCTCGGGCCGGGTGGCCGCGTACCTCGCCAGTGTCGCGGTGAGGCTCCGCTCGGCCTCGGCGAACGAGACCCCCG
>NZ_JBFAAX010000657.1:0-3193 GCF_040639995.1 Actinosynnema sp. NPDC023658
CTGGGCGCGAACCGGATCACCCTGCTGCGACCGGCGTCCGGACCGGACGGGGTTGCCCGCGGGCGACAGGCACCCCCACGGTCAGGCGGGGGCGCCGGGCAGGCCGGCAAGTCGGTCTCGTCCTCGAAGTCCCCGATCAGCTCCTCCAGGAGGTCTTCCAGGGCGGCGATGCCGACCACCCGGCCGTTCGCGTCGGCCACCAGCGCCAGTTGCGCGCGTTCGGCGCGCATCCTGGTCACCGCGCCCGCCACCGGCAGGTCCGCGGACAACGTCAGCGGTGCCGTCATCAGGTCCCGGGCCGGGGTGTCGGCGCCGACGGCGGTCGCGCGCACGGCCTCGCGGATGTGCACCAGGCCGACGAACCGCCCGCCGCCGTCGGTCACCGGGAACCGCGAACGCCCGGACTCCCGGCTGCGGTCCTCGATCGTGCGCGCCCCGGTGTGCTCGGTGACGGTGACCGTGTCCCCGATCGGCACCATCACCTGGGCCACGGTGGTCTGCCGGAGCTGGAGCATCCGGGTCAGCAGTCGCCGCTGCCCCTCCGGGATGAGACCGTGCTCGGCGGACTGCCGCACCAGCATCCGCACGTCGTCCGGGTGCAGCTCGTGGGTCAGCTCGTCCTTCGGCTGCACCTTCACCAGGAGCAGCAACGCGTTCGTCGTCGCGTTCAACCCGCTCAGCAGCAGGCGGACGGCGTGCGCGAACGCCCGGAACGGCAGCGCCAGCAGCAGCGCGGACCGCTCGGGGTGGCTGATCGCCCACGACTTCGGCGCCATCTCACCGAGCACCATGTGCAGGAACACCACCAGCACCAGGCTGATCGTGAACGACACCGCGTACGACAACCCGGACGGCAGCCCGACCGCGAGGAACAGCGGGTCGAGCAGCCCGGCCACCGCGGGCTTGGCCAACGCGCCCAGGCCCAACGTGCACAGCGTGATGCCCAGCTGCGCGCCCGCGAGCATCAACGACAGCTCCCGCACGCCCGCCAACGCGGCCCGCGCGGCCCGGCTCGTCGGGGCGGCCTCCTCCAACCGGTGCCGCTTCGCGGACATGAGAGCGAACTCGGCGGCCACGAAGAACGCGTTGGCGCCCAACAACAACAGCGACACGAACAACGACCACGTCGTGCTCATCGCGGCACCCCCGCGCCGAGCAGCACCGGGCTGAGCAGGACCCGGCTGGGCACGTGCCGCTCCACGGCCGTCACCCGCACCCGCACGCCGCCGGTCTCCACCTCGTCACCGACGTCCGGCGTGCGGCCGAGCCGTTGCAGCACCAACCCGGACACGGTGTCGTAGCTGTCGTGCGGGGGCAGCTCGATGCCGGTGGCGTCCGCGATCTCGTCGATCCGCAGCCTGCCCGGCACCTCCCACCCGTCGGCACGCCGCTCCACGGTGTCGCGCACCACGTCGTCCTCGTCGTGGATCTCCCCGACCAGCTCCTCGGCCAGGTCCTCCAACGACACCACGCCCGCGAACCCGCCGAACTCGTCCACCACGCACGCCAGCTGGCGGCGTTCCAGGCGCAACCGCTCCAGCACCGCGGGCAGCGGCAACGTCGAGGGCACGACCAGCGCGGGCGACGCGACCGAGCCCACCGGCGTGGTGGCGCGGTCCTCGGGCGCGACGGTGAGCACCTCGGCCAACCCGGCCACGCCGCGCACGTCGTCCAACCCGTCACCGACGACGGGGAAGCGGGAGTGACCGGTGTCCAGCAGCTCGACCACGCGTGACACGGGCTCGTCGGCGCGCACGGTGCGCACCGAGACCCTGGGCGTCATGGCCTGCTCGGCGATGAGGCCGCGGAAGTCCAGGCCCCGGTCCAGCAGCCGGGACAGCTCCGGGTCGAGCTGCCCGCGCGCCTGCGCGTCACCGATGACCTGCCTCAGGTCGTCCGGGGTGGCGCCCTGCGGCAGCTCCTCCACCGGTTCGATGCCGGCGGCGCGCAGCAGCCGGTTCGCCGCCGCGTCGAACAGCCGGATCACCGGGCCGGCAACCCTGAGGTAGGCGAGGGTGGACGCGCTGAGCGCCTTGGCCAGCGCGTCGGGCTTCGCGATGGCGAGGTTCTTGGGGAACAGCTCACCGAGCACCATCTGGACCGCGGTGGCGAAGACCAGCGCGACCGCCATGGACAGCGGCACGGCCAGCGCCGACGCCAGGCCCGTCACGCCGAGGACGGCGGCCAGGCCCTCGCCCAGGAGGGGTTCCGCGACGTACCCGGCGAGCAGCGCGGTCACCGTGATGCCGAACTGGGCGCCGGAGAGCATGAAGGAGAGGCGCTGCGTGACGCGGTAGGCGCGGTCGGCGGCCTGGTCGCCCGCCTCGGCCTGCTGCCGGAGGCGACCGCGGTCCACCGCCATGAAGGCGAACTCCTGGGCCACGAAGTAGCCGGTGGCGATGGTGAGCAGCACGATCGCCAGCGTGCCGGTGATGATCAACATGGTGCGGTCTCGTTCAGCCGGGCCCGACCCGGCCGACTACTACCTTCTTCGTCTGCCATACTTCACAGTAACACGTGGCGCTGTACGGTTCGGGGAGGTGCGGGTGGCGGAGGTCCTGCTCAGGATCGGTGAGCTGGCCGCGCGCGCCGGGGTCAGCATCCGGACCGTGGACTACTACACGAGCCTGGGGCTGATCTCGCCGGCACGGCGCACGGCGGGCAACTACCGCCTCTACGAGCCGGGTGACGTGGAGCGCATCCACCTCGTGCAGCGGCTGGAGGTGCAGGGCGTGCCGCTGGACGAGATCGCGACCGCGTTCCGGACCCGGCAGGCCGACGTGGGGCCCGTCCTGGACCGGATCGACGTGGACCTGCGGGCGTTGCAGGCGGCGGCCGAGTCGGCGTCACCCGAGGCGCACGGCGTGCTGACGGCCATCGCCAACCGGGTGCACTCCCTGATCACCCTGGCCCTGGAGATCCCCCCGCTGCCGTGAGCCGCCCGCTGGGACGGGGCTGCGCCGGGCGGGTCCGGCGACCATCATCGGCACCATGGTCGATCACCGTGCCGTCGACGCGTCCCTCCGCGCGCTCCGCGTGGGCGACGCGTTCGGCCAGACGTGGTTCCACCCGGTCGGGGACCTGTGCGCGCGGCGGATCGCGCCGGGACCGTGGCCGTGGACCGACGACACCGCGATGGCCGCCGCCCTGGTGCGGTCGTTGCGCCGGTGCGGGCGGGTCGACCAGGACGACC
>NZ_JBFAAX010000658.1:0-386 GCF_040639995.1 Actinosynnema sp. NPDC023658
GACCGTCGTCCACGCCGTGAGCGCCGACGGACTCACCGTGCCGTGCCTGCTCTACCGGCCGACGTCGGCGGACGCGGACGCGCCCGCGCCGGTCGTCCTCAGCGTCCACGGTGGACCGGAGTGGCAGGCCAAACCGACGTTCGACCCGCTGGTGCAGGCGCTGCTGGCGCGCGGGATCGGCGTGCTCGCGCCGAACTTCCGCGGGTCGTCCGGCCACGGGATGCGCCACCAGCGGCTGATCTACCGCGACTGGGGCGGCGGCGACCTGGCCGACCTGGAGGCGTCGGTGCGGCTGCTCGACGACGTGCCGTGGGCCGACACGACCCGGCTGGGCGTGCACGGCGCGTCCTACGGCGGGTTCGCCGCGCTGTCCTGCCTGACCATGC
>NZ_JBFAAX010000658.1:396-3188 GCF_040639995.1 Actinosynnema sp. NPDC023658
CCGCACCTGTGGCGGGCAGGGGTGAGCGAGTGCGGGCCGTCGGACCTGCTCAACGACATCCGGGGGTTCCCGCCGACCTGGCGGAAGCGGGCCGTCGACTGGATCGGAGACCCGGACGACCCGGCCGACGTGGCGGTCCTCACCAGCCGCAGCCCGCTCGAGCACGCCGACCGGCTCCGGGCGCCGGTGCTGATCATGCACGGGGAGAACGACGCCAACGTGAACCCCGAGGAGTCCGAGCGGATGTACCGGCGGCTGCGCGAACTGGGCCGACCGGCGCGGCTGGTGCTGCACCCCGGTGTGGGCCACGGCATCGACCGGGCCGGGCTCGCCGCGACCGTGGACCTGATCGTCTCCTGGTTCGCGGACCACCTCACGTGAGCGTGAGCACCAGGTGGAGCGCGACGAGTGCGCCGCAGGTGACGGTGTGCACGACGGGGTTGTGCGTGAGCAGCGCGGCGAACTCGCGCAGGAACGCGCTGGGCAGGAAGTACCACGCGGTGGGTGCGCCGATGATCTGCATGCGCAGCCGGAGCCGGCGGGCCAGGACGGCGGCGCGGAAGACGTGGAAGTTGTTGGTCACCGCGACCGCCCGGCCGGTCCAGTCCCGTTCGGCGAGCAGGCGCGCGCTGTAGGCCAGGTTCTGCTCCGTCGTGGTCGCCTGGTCCTCCAGCACGACCGCCTCGTCCGGCACGCCCCGGCGCACCAGGTACTCGCGCATCGCCGCGGCCTCGGACACCTGCTCGTCCGCGCCCTGCCCGCCCGAGACGACGAGCAGCGGCGTGCGGCCGGCGCCCACCTCGCGGCGGTACAGGTGCAGGCCCCGGTCGAGCCTCGCGGCCAGCAGCGGCGGGACGCGGTCACCGTTCAGCCCGGCGCCGAGCACCACGACCGCGTCGAAGCCCGTCCGGCGGCCGATGCTGCCGTAGACGATCGAGTACAGCAGGAGGCTGACGAACAGGAACGCGACGTAGGCCGCGACGATCAGCAGCGACCCGATCACCGCGTCGACCGCGGGAGCGGTGTGCGCGGTGGCGAACCCGAACGCGAGCACCACGCCGACGATCGCGAGCCCGGCGAGCAGCGAGAGCAGGTTGGCCAGGCCGAACCCCTCCCGGCGCAGCATCAGCACGCCGTTGGCGATCAGCGCGATCGGCAGCACGAACCCCAGCCCGAGCAGCAGGGCCACGAACGCGTACCCGACGACCACGGCGGACCACCCGCCGATCGCGGTGGCCCGGAACACCAGCCACAGCACGAGGAGCACCAAGGTCAGGCCGAGCCACACGGCGTTGCCGAGCCGCCGCCGGTCCCGGACCATGCCGATCACGAAGAACAGGGCGGGGACGATGGCCGCGATCCCGAAGAGCATGCGGGCAAATCTATGCGGACGGTCGTCCCACTACCGACGGCGGTCCCTCCTCGGCCCGGCGGAGCCGGTCGGGGTCAGCCGAAGTCGACGTCCGCGCCGGTCGCCGCCTCCCGCTCGGACGCCTCCCGCTCCGACGCCTCGTGGTCCGGCAGCACGGTGGCGAGGTAGGAGCGCAGCGCGGCGGTGGTGCCGACGTCCCGGCCCGCGTTCTCGGACAGGAACCAGCGGTGGACCAGGACCTCGTGGAACAGCTCCGCCGGCGCCAGCACGCCCAGCAGGTCGCGCGGCACGGCGGCCACGACCGGGTCGTAGACCTCGTTGCGCCACAGGTGGCCGGCGGTCGTCTCGGGCACCGGGGCGCCGTCGCGCTGCTCCAGGTAGGCGCGGAACGAGCGCAGGTCGTTGAGCAGCCGGCGGGCCTGGCCCTCCTGCACCTCCAGGCCGGTGAGCTTGAACAGTTCGCGGCGGCTCTGGCCGATCTCCGCGACCCGGATGTCCACTCGCAACCGCGCGCCGCTGTCGGAGGTGACCAGCTCGACCTCTCCGACGTCGAAGCCCAGGTCGTTGAGCCTGCGCAGGCGTTCGGCCACCCGGTAGCGCTGCTCGTCCAGCCGGAAGAACTCCTCGCGGGTCACCTCGTCCCACAGCGCGGCGTAGCGCCGGGGCACGCTGTCGGCCACCTCGACCGGGTCGATGTCGGGCGGCAGCAGGCCGCCCGCTTCGAGGTCCATCAGCTCGCCGCCGATGCGCTCCCGCGCCAGGTCCACGTCGTAGGTGCGCTGGCCCGCGGACAGCTCCGGGTGGCGCTCGACGGTCTCGGCGTCGACCAGGTACGCGGCCAGGCCGCCCGCGTCGAGCCGGAACAGCGTGTTCGACAGCGAGCAGTCGCCCCAGAACGTGCCGGACAGGTGCAGCCTCACCAGCAGTTCGACCAGCACGTCCACCAGGCGGTCGGCCGAGTGCTCGCCGCGCGGGCTGGAGAACAGGTAGCGGTAGGACATCGAGTGGTCGAGGTAGCGGGTGACCAGGATGGCCTGCTGGTCGTCGGGGCGGTCGACGCACAGCCCGAGCACCGTCACCGAGGGCATGCCCTCGCGCTCCAGCTCACCGAGCACGGCGTACTCGTGGCGGGCCAGCGACTCCGCGATCTCCTTGAGCGCGTACACGCGGCCCTCGCTGGCGACGAACCGCACGACGTGCCGCGAGATGCCCCGCTGCGGCACGGTCAGCAGCAGCCGTTCGTCCCACTCCTCCAGCGGCTGGGCCCACGGCAGGGCGAGCAGTCCACCGGCCTCGGTGGCGGGTGGGCGGAACAGGAATCGCATGTGCTCCCCGTGACTGGTGCGCGGACGACGCCGAAGCTACCCCGCCACCGGCCCGCGCGGCCAACCCCCGTCCCACGAAGTGGCCTGGTCACCAC
>NZ_JBFAAX010000659.1:0-3184 GCF_040639995.1 Actinosynnema sp. NPDC023658
CGAGCACCCGGCGCTGGTGCGGCTGTGCCTGGACCGCGGCGCGCACTTCGCGTGCTCCAGCTACGCGTCCGACGAGCTCGCCGCGCTCGGGGTGGAGGCGGCGGAACGCGGCCTGGTCGTGCTGACCGAGGCGGGCCTGGACCCGGGGATCGACCACCTGTACGCGCACCTGCTGGTCGAGCGCGCGAAGGCCGAGCTGGGCGCGGACACCCCGGCGTCGGCGGTGTTCACGTCGTACTGCGGCGGGATCCCGGCGGTGCCGAACGACTTCCGCTACCGCTTCAGCTGGGCGCCGCGCAGCGTGCTGACCGCCCTGTGCTCGCCGGCCCGGTACGTCGAGGGCGGGCAGGAGCGCGTCGCGCAGCGCCCGTGGGAGGCGACCCGCGCGCAGGTCATCGGCGGCGAGGAGTTCGAGGTCTACCCGAACCGCGACAGCGTGCCGTTCATCGGGCAGTACCGGGTGCCCGGTGCGTGGCGCCCGGAGTCGTTCGTGCGCGGGACCGTGCGGCTGGCCGGCTGGCGCGAGGCGTGGTCGGACGTGTTCGCCGTGCTGCGCGAGGGCGACGCGGACCGCATCACCGCCCTGGCGGGCGAGCTGGCGGAGAAGTACCCGATGGCCGAGGGCGACGCGGACCGGGTCGTCCTGGCCGTGGCGCTGACCCTCGTCGCGGACGACGGCCGGCGGTGGTCGGGCGAGTACGTGCTCGACCTGGTCGGTGACCGGGAGGACACGGCGATGGCGCGGACCGTGTCGGTCACGCTGGCGTGCGGCGTCGTCGACGTCCTCGCCGGCCGGTCGGCCCCCGGCCTGCTCCGGGCGACCGAGGACTCCGCCGCGCGTTGGCTGGACTTCCTGGCGGAGCACGGCGTGCGCAGCGAGCTGCGCGTGTCGACCGACCCGGACCACGCCCCCGCATGACACGTCGGTAGGAAAAATCCTCACCGAATCGGCCTAGTAAAGCGTGCTAACCCACAGAACTCCGTCCGCGACGAACCACTCACAACACCTGCGAGTGGGAGGACGTGAGGATGTGAGATCAGGACGCTTGGCCGGGACCGCGCTGGTGGCCGTCGCGGTACTGGTGGGCAGCGGGGTCGACGCCCGCGCCGAGGACGACAACCTGCCCGGCGGCACCAGCATCTCGGTGGACGTCGCGAGCCCGGCGGACGGCGCGGTCGTGCCTCAGGGGCCGGTGGCCGTCACCGGCACGGCGACGATCGGCACCGGGGTCGCGGTCCGGGACACCGCGCTCACCTACGTCGTGGACGTCTCCAACAGCGCGGCCAACAACTGCGCCGGCACCGGTGTCAGCATCCTGGACTGCGAGAAGACGGCGGTGCGCAACCTCAACGCCATCGCCGCCTCGCCCAACACGGTGGTCGGTGCGGTGGGCGCGGTCGTGTTCGCCCTGGGCACCACGACCGTGGACGTGAGCCCGGCCGCGGGCGACCAGCTGCTGACCGCGCCGGAGGCCGACGCGAACGGCAACGGCACGCGGGACGTCGAGGAGGCCGTGGGCTCGGCCTACTTCAACGGCGTGCACCAGTTCACCGAGCGCAGCATCACCAACGGCACGCAGTTCGGGCCCGCCGTGCTGACCGCGACCACCGTCACCGACGCCCAGCCGCAGGCGCGCAAGGTGGTCGTGTTCCTGTCCGACGGCCAGGCCACGGGCGACGTGCGTTCCGCCGCGCAAGCGGTGCCCGCGGACGTCGACTACTTCACCTTCGCCGTCGGCCCCGCCTCGACGTGCGTGGGCACCGGCTACAACACGAGCCTCCAGGCCATCGCGGACATCACCGGCGGCACGTGCACCGCGGTGCCGGACCCCGCCACGCTGCCGAACGTGGTGCCCGGCGTCATCGACGCCCAGCTCACCGGTCTGTCGCTGTCGGTGGACGGCGGCACGCCGACGGCGGTCACCGACGTCACGCCGGGCCTGCCGCGCACCGGTCCCGCCTCGGTGTCCTACACCGCCACGACCGCTCCCCTGACCTCCGGGACGCACGAGCTGTGCGTGACCGCGCGCGGCACCGACGGAGGCGGCGCCGGGACGGTCACCGACTGCACGACCGTCGTCGTCAACGACCCGCCGACCGTGGTCACCGGCGGACCGTACGCGGGCCAGGAGGGCACCCCGGTCGCGCTGGCTGGCACCGTCACCGACCCCGACGGGCCGTCGTCGACGACCTCGTGGAGCGCGACGCCGCTGTCCGGGGTCGACCCCGGCACGACGTGCGCGTTCTCCGCGCCCACCTCGCTGACGACCACCGTCACCTGCGACGACGACGGCACGTGGACGCTGGCGCTGACCGCGGACGACGGCCTGCACCCGGCCGTGGTCGCGACCACCACGCTGACCCTGACCAACGTCGCGCCGCGGGTCGCCATCAGCTCCCCCGCCGACGGCGCGCTCGTGCCGCGCGGCACCCCGATCGGGATCACCGCGCCGTTCACCGACATCGCCGCGCACGACACGCACACCTGCACGGTCGACTTCGCCGACGGCACGCCGGTGGTGAGCGGCAGCGTGGCGCAGGGCGCGGGTTCAGGCACGTGCACCGCGTCGCACACCTACACCGGGGTCGGCTCGCACACCGTCCTGGTGACGGTGGTCGACGACGACGGCGGCCGGGCCACCGCCGTGGTGACGATCGTGTCCCACGTGCGCGCGGAGGCGTGGGGCATCAGCACCTCGGGCCTGGTCACCCTGGCCAAGACCCCGCTCGCGTCGTGCCCGCCGTCCTCCGACCGGACCACGGCGTCGGTGACCGTGCCGCTGGTGGCCTCGGTGCAGGCGCTGCACGCGGACTGCTCGCTGGACGTCCGGACCGGCCGGACCGACGCGGGCGCCGAGGTGTCCGGCGCGAGCCTGCTCGGTGGCGCGATCACCCTGTCGGACCTGGAGGTCTCCTGCGTGGCGGACGAGGCGGGCCTGTCCGGTTCGTCGCGCGTGGGCACACTCAACGGCCAACCGATCGGCACCGCGCCCGCCGCGATCGGCATCCCGGGCGTGGCGACGGTCTACGTGAACCAGACCGTGGCCGGGTCCGCCGGGCAGTACGCCCGGTACGCGGTCCGCGTCGTCACGCTGCTCGGCCAGGAGATCGTCCTGGCCGGCTGCCGGATGGGCTTCTAGCCCGGGACGACACCGCGACGACACCGCGCCCGGCCGCTCCGGCG
>NZ_JBFAAX010000660.1:0-3179 GCF_040639995.1 Actinosynnema sp. NPDC023658
GTGGTGCTGGCCTACGCGGCCGCCGCCGACATACCGCGAGCGCGCCGGGCGCGCTGGGACTACGAGGTCGAATCGCCGCTGCGCGACGCGCGCGGCTTCGACCTCGGCACCCCCGGCGGCCACTCCGGCGACAACGACGTCGAGGACCTGGGCGCCGCCAACGTCATCCTCACCAACGGCGCCCGCCTCTACGTCGACCACGCGCACCCGGAGTACTCCGCGCCCGAGGTCACCAACGCGCGCGACGCGGTGATCTGGGACAAGGCGGGGGAGCGGGTGATGGAGGAGGCCGCGATGCGCGCCGCCACCGTCCCCGGCCAGCCGCGCCTGCAGCTCTACAAGAACAACGTCGACGGCAAGGGCGCCAGCTACGGCACCCACGAGAACTACCTGATGCAGCGCAGCACGCCGTTCACCGCGGTGATCGCCGGGCTCACGCCGTTCTTCGCGTCCCGCCAGGTCGTCGTCGGCTCCGGCCGCGTCGGCATCGGCGCGGCGGGCGAGGAGGCGGGCTACCAGCTGTCCCAGCGCTCCGACTACATCGAGGTCGAGGTCGGGCTGGAGACCACGCTCAAGCGCGGCATCATCAACACCCGCGACGAGCCGCACGCCGACGCGGACAAGTACCGCCGGCTGCACGTGATCATCGGCGACGCGAACCTCGCCGAGTACTCCACCTACCTCAAGTGCGGCTCCACGTCGCTGGTGCTCGACATGATCGAGGCCGGCCGCCGGTTCGACGACCTGCGGCTGCAGGAACCGGTCCGGGCGGTCCACCAGATCAGCCACGACCCGACGCTCAAGACGAAGGTCGACCTCGCCAACGGGCGCAAGTTCACCGGGTTGGACCTGCAGTTCGCCTACTACGAGCGCGCCTCGGCGTTCGTGGAGCAGGAGGGCTACGGCGACCGCGACGTGCTGCGCGTGTGGGGCGAGGTGCTCGACGCGCTGGCCCGCGACCCGCAGGAGTGCGCCGACCGGCTCGACTGGGTGGCGAAGCTGCGGTTGCTCGAAGGTTATCGCGCCCGGGACGGCCTCGCGTGGGGCTCGCCGCGGCTGTCGCTGGTCGACCTGCAGTACTCCGACGTGCGGCTGGACAAGGGCCTGTACAACCGGCTGGTGGCCCGCGGCTCGATGAAGCGCCTGGTCAGCGAGGACGAGGTCCGCGCGGCCATCCTCGCGCCGCCGGAGGACACCCGCGCCTACTTCCGCGGCCGCTGCCTGGAGCGCTACCCCACCTCGGTGGCCGCGGCGTCGTGGGATTCGGTGATCTTCGACCTCGGTCGCGAATCACTCGTCCGGATCCCCACCCTGGAGCCGCTGCGGGGGACGAAGGCGCACGTCGGAGCCTTGTTGGAGGCCTCCGACACCGCCGAGCAACTGGTCGAGGCGCTCACCAGGGGCTGATCAACAGACCCGAGTGGCAGACACAGGATGTCCTACCTGGTGGGTAGTGTTTAACTCGCAGGACCCGAAGACCGGGAGGTCGACATGGCCCAGGAACAGGTTCAGCGCCAAGGCGGCGGTGACGGCGACGAGAACGGCGACGGCGCGGCCGGCGCCGGTCAGGAACGCCGCGAGAAGCTCGGCGAGGACGTCGACGCCATTCTCGACGAGATCGACGACGTGCTCGAGGAGAACGCGGAGGACTTCGTCCGCGCATACGTGCAAAAGGGCGGCGAGTAAGAAGCCGCCGGCGGGACAGGAGAAGAACGCACACATGGACCACAGCTCGACCGGGCACTACCCGGCCGCGTCGCTGCCCCCGGCCTACCTCAGGCCGGGGTCGTCGTCGTTCACCGATTTCCTCCGCGCGCAGGCACCCGAACTGCTGCCGTCGAGCCGCAAGCTGCCCGAGGGCAGCGCGGTGCAGGCTCCGCACGGCACGACCATCGTCGCCCTCACGTTCAAGGGCGGCGTGGTCATCGCGGGCGACCGACGCGCCACGATGGGCAACGTGATCGCCCAGCGCGACATGAAGAAGGTGTTCATCACCGACGACTACTCGGCGGTGGGCATCGCGGGCACGGCGGGCATCGCGGTCGAGATCGTCCGGCTCTACGCGGTCGAGCTCCGGCACTACGAGAAGATCGAGGGCGTCTCGCTGTCGTTGGACGGCAAGGCGAACCGGCTCTCCGCGATGATCAAGGGCAACCTGGACGCCGCGCTGGCGGGCCTCGCGGTCGTGCCGCTGTTCGCGGGCTTCGACACCGACGCGCCCGACCCGGAGCGCGCCGGCCGCATCGTGTCCTACGACGTGACCGGCGGGCGGTACGAGGAGTCGCAGGGCTACCAGGCCGTCGGCTCCGGCTCGCTGTTCGCGAAGTCGGCGCTGAAGAAGCTCTACGACCCCGACGCGGACGCGGAGCTGGCCATGAAGACCGCGATCGAGGCGCTGTACGACGCGGCGGACGACGACTCGGGCACCGGCGGCCCGGACGTGATCCGCAAGATCTACCCGGTCGTCGTGACGATCACCTCCGACGGCGCGGTGCACGTGTCCGACGAGGAGACCGCCAGGTTGGCCGAGTCGGTCGTCGAGGGCCGCAAGGCCAGGCCGGCGGGCTGAGCGCCGTGCCGACCCCCATCCCCACCCGCATCCGCCGAGCCCGGGAGCCGCAGCAGTGACGATGCCGTTGTACGCCTCACCCGAGCAGATCCTCCGCGACCGCGCGGAGTACGCCCGGAAGGGCATCGCCCGAGGCCGGAGCGTCGTCGTGCTCCGGTACGCCGACGGCGTGCTGTTCGTGGCGGAGAACCCGTCCGCCACCTTGCACAAGGTGTCCGAGATCTACGACCGCATCGCGTTCGCCGCGGTCGGCCGCTACAGCGAGTTCGAGAACCTGCGCCAGGCGGGCATCCGGTTCGCCGACATCCGCGGCTATCAGAACGACCCGCGTGACGTGACCGGCCGTTCGCTGGCGAACGTGTACGCCCAGACGCTCGGTTCGATCTTCGCCGAGCAGATCAAGCCCCTCGAGGTGGAGATCTGCGTGGCCGAGGTCGGCACCCGGCCCGAGCAGGACACGCTGTACCGGCTGACCTACGACGGTTCGATCGTGGAAGAGCCGCAGTACGTCGTGATGGGCGGGCAGGCCGAGGCCACGGGCACCGCGCTGAAGGACGCTTACACCGAGGCCCAGCCGCTGGCCGACGCCGTGCGCACGGCGGTGAAGGCC
>NZ_JBFAAX010000661.1:0-3177 GCF_040639995.1 Actinosynnema sp. NPDC023658
GGGCGCTCCGGGCCGTCGTCGCGTCGGGCGCGACCGGTCAGGCGGTGGTGCCGGTGACCGACGTGCCGGACCTGGTGACGTAGTAGGTCACCGTCGCGCCGCTCCAGTAGTGGAACGTCAACGTCACCCGCGAACCGTCCGTGACCTCCGCGAAGAACTCGGGCTTCAGCGTGGTCGTGCCGGCGGTGTAGTCGGGGGCGAACGTGACGTCGAACTCCTTGAACGACGTCCAGTTCTGCGGTCCGGCGTTGGTGCCGTCCGCGTACTTCGCCTCCATGGTGGCGATCTGGTCACCGCGGAAGGCGGTCGGGATGGCGAACGCGCTCGTCGTCCCGGTCGCGTTCTGCAGGACCGGCGTGTCGTAGGTGACCAGGTTGATCCGCCACGGCACGCCCTGCGAGAACCGGGCGGACAGGGTCGCGTTCGTGCCGTACGCCCGCGACCCGCTCAGCCGGGTGATCGCGGACGCGGTGATCGTCAGCTGGTCGCCGCTGATGGTGTAGTCGGTGCCCTTCACCAGGTCGGTGGTGCCCTGGCGCAGGCCGACGAACGACGTGCCGTTCAGGTTGAGCGTCAGCGCCTTGCTCGTGATCGCGGACGACTTGGCGCTGAACACCTGGTCCGACGAGGCCGTGCCCGACCGCGTGGTCCAGCTCGACTTGATCTGCGCGATCAGCTCCGGGTCGCTCCACTGGAACGAGGTGCGGCCGAAGTGCTGGCCGTTGTCCCACAGCATCGTGGTGATCTTCTTCGTGCGGGCGTAGTAGCCGAGGAACTCGAAGAACTTCAGCTTCTCGCCCTGCTCGATGGTGCCGGTGTGCCGGTCGAAGCCGAGCAGCCCGTACTCGCCCAGGATGACCGGGATCCCCTTGGCCACGAACGCGTTGTACATGCGGTCGAACGAGTCGGTCAGGTCCTTCTGCACGGTGGCGTCGAACTTCGTGCCGCCCGCGATGTTCACGCTGAACGGCCAGTAGCCGTAGAAGTGGAACGTCGCGATCAGGTTCGGGTCGTTCAACGCGCTGAACGTGGCGACCAGCTCGTCGACCCGCGCCTGCTCGGACGAGGTGTGCAGGGTGGGCAGCACGAGCAGGCGGGTGGCGTTGTTGCCGCCCGAACCGCGCACGATCCGGTGGAACGACCTGTTCAGCTCGTCCAGCAGCGACGCGTTCTGCGCGTCACCCGAGCTGTTGGTGAACTGCGGCTCGTTGACGCTCTCCATCAGCAGCTTGGCCGACGAGTCGCGGAACGTCGTCGCGAGCTGCGTCCACGTCGCGTTGTAGCGGGCCAGCACGTTCGTGCGGTCGGTCGGCATGGTGTTGATCCACTGCCACGAGTCGTGGTGGATGTTGATCAGCACGGAGAAGCCGTCCGCCAGCGCCCAGTCGACCACCTCCTTGACCCGCGCCAGGTACGCCGCGTCGATCGTGTAGCCCGGAGCGCCACCCTGGTGCTGACCCCACGTGACCGGGATGCGGATGCTCTTGAAGCCCTGCGCCCGGATGTTGTCCAGCAGCGCCTCGGTGATGCGCGGGTTGCCCCACGACGTCTCGTCGCTGCCCGTGGCGTCCAGCGAGTTGCCGAGGTTCCAGCCCGGCTGCATGTCCGCGACCCGCGCCATGGCGTCACCCGCGGGCGGGTTGGTCGTGGTGGTCGTGGTCGTAGTCGTGGTGGTGGTGCTGGTGGACGTGGTGGTCGTCGGGCTGCCGGTGCAGGTGACACCGTTGAGCGCGAACGACGTCGGGGCCGGGTTCGAGCCCGTCCACGAGCCGTTGAACCCGAACGACACCGTGCCGTTGGTGGGCAGGCTCGCGTTGTAGCCGACGTTGGCCGCGGTGAC
This sequence comes from Actinosynnema sp. NPDC023658, assembly GCF_040639995.1. NCBI lineage: Bacteria > Bacillati > Actinomycetota > Actinomycetes > Pseudonocardiales > Pseudonocardiaceae > Actinosynnema > Actinosynnema sp. NPDC023658. The sequence continues at coordinate 1,841 of NZ_JBFAAX010000661.1, forward strand.
CTGGCTGCCCGAGGACGTGACGGTCGCGTTCCACGCCTGGGTGACGGTCTGACCCGACGAGAACGCCCAGGTGAGTCGCCACCCGTTGATGGCGTCACCCAGGTTCGTGATGCTGACGTTGCCGCTGAACCCGCCCTGCCACTGGCTCGGGACCGAATACGCCACCCGACAACCCGCCGCGGCCTGGGCGTCGGTCACCGCGACGACACCCACGCCCGCGAGCAGAGAGGCCATTCCGGCGGCCAGCAGGCCCACCCGCCAACGGATCTTTTTCAGCTTGTCGCGCATATCGGCCATGACGCTCCTCGTGATCGTGCGGCAGCGGGAGGGCTGGGAAACGAACGTGCGCGGGCACCGGTCCGGCCGCAGTGGGAATGAGAATGCGCCGCGGTCGCCGCCCGGCGCACCCACAAGCCACGACCCCTGGACCGGGCGCGGCGGCGTGTTCCAGCGCTGCCTCGCCATGATGTTGACCGCAACGGATCGGTGGCGCAAGTGTTTCGACGGGAATCGACTCGACGCGGCCGACCGGCAATGCGGAACCGCGCTACCGGTCGAAATCGTTCGACCGGATCGTGCTCGTCGTTCGACGAATCCTTCGAATGCGTTCGACGGTTCGGTGGTCGAATCGGCCGGATCGCTTCGACCGCCGAATCGGTGTCACCGCGAAGGCCTTTGCAGTCGAAAACGCATCGCCGAACTCCTCCGGTTCTACGCCGTAATGTCTTCGTCCGCCACGGGAAATCCATTTTCGGTCGCAAGGGAGCGAAGGTCACCTCCACTTCACAACCGTGAACAATTGTTGGGCCGAGAAGCGGATCGACCCGGGTGAATCGCTTTGATAGGACCATGGCATGACGAGAACAGCGGTCGTGACCGGTGGTGGGACGGGTATCGGCAAGGCGGTGGCCGCCGCACTGGTGAAGCAGGGCTTGGACGTCGTGATCACCGGTCGGCGGGAGGACGTGCTGACCGCCGCGGCGGAGGAGGTGGGCGCGCGGGCGGTCGCGTTCGACGCCGCGGACCCGGCGCAGGTCGAGGCGGCGCTGGCCGAGCTGCCCGAGCGCGTCGACGTGCTGGTCAACAACGCGGGCGGCAACCTGGCCCGCCGCCGTCCCGCGCCCGAGGGGTTGGCCGACGTGCGCGACCTGTGGTTGGCGAACTTCGAGTCGAACGTGCTCAGCGCCGTGCTGGTGACGACGGCGCTGGAGCCGCGGCTGGCCGACGACGCCAGGGTGGTCACGATCGGCTCCATCGCGGCCCGGCGCGGTTCGGGCGGGATGGGCGGCAGCTCGTAGGCGTCCGGCACGCCGATCGCGGCCCGCGACTCGGCGGCG
>NZ_JBFAAX010000662.1:0-3176 GCF_040639995.1 Actinosynnema sp. NPDC023658
CGTTGCCACCGGCGCCACCGGCGCCGCTGTTGAGACCGGTACCGCCGTTGCCGCCGTTGCCACCGTTGCCGCCCGCACCACCGGTGACGGTGATCCTGTCGGCGCCAACGCCGCCGTCGATGATCCCGGTGCCACCCACGGCGACACCGCCGCCGGTGCCGACGCCGCCGTTGCCACCGGCGCTGCCGGCCGGGGTGCCCGCGGTGCCGTTCGCACCCGGGGCGCCGTTCGCGCCCGCGACACCCGCGACTCCGGTGACGTTGACGGTGTCGTTGCCGGCGAGCGCGTTGACGGTCCCGTTGACCGGTCCGCCGGTGATGGTGATGACGTTGTCGGCGGCGGTGCCGGTGAGGACGTCACCGGCGGGGATGCCCGCGGTGCAGACGAAGTTGTTGCCGGTCTGGGTGCACCCGGCGGGGAGTGCGAAGGCCGTGCCCGGCGCCGCCAAGGCGAAACCGGCCACCGTGCCGAACCCGACCAGGACACGACCCAGGCGGCCGGCCGTGCCGGCGCGCATCGTTGATTTCATGATCATTCTCCACCCGTGAGGTGGGTCCGAGCCGATGCCGCGGACCCGCGGGGGGTGATCGGATGACCGGGGTCCTGGGTCACGTGTCCGGTGCCGTTGAACGAGAGCACCGGAACGACCAACACCCTCGACGGCTCAGCGTGCGCGTCCGCCACGGGCGAGCGGAAGGGCCGACGGCGACGGCCACCCGAACGCGCCGGCCACTCCCCCGGATGCGAGTGGAGCCGCACTGGGAGGGTCGTCCCCCGTTGTTCCCAGCGTCCAGGGGCGATCACCGCGGATCACCCGATCACCAGGTCTTGGGTTCGCGGACCAAGTGCGCCATTCCGACCCCTTCGGTGGTGCGACGCGCCCGTCGAGCGGGTGTGGAACACTGGGTGATCATGGTTGTTCGCCCCGGACCCCGGTGGACCACCGTCGCGTTGGCGACCGCCGGAGGTCCTGTGATGCAGCCCGAAAGCCCGACGCCCACCGAGGACCCGGGCCCCGATCGGCCGTGGAACGTGCGGGGACGGGTCGTCATGGCCGACGTGGACTCCGTGGTGGTGTTCACCGCCCGCCTCCGCGCACTCGACTACCGCTACGGCGGAGGCCGCTGCCGCGATGCCGCGGTGTCGCTCCTGCCGTCCGCCCTGGCGCTGCTCGGCCGGCCCTGCGCCGACGACGTATCCGGGCAGCTGCGCGCCGCCGTGGCCGACCTGCACAACCTGGCGGGCTGGTCCTGCTTCGACACCGGGTTGACGGACGCGGCGGCGGGGCACTTCCGCACGGCGCTGACCGTGGCGGCGCGGGGCGACCACACGTCGCTGGCGTCCAACGTCTACTACCGGCTGGGGCGGTTGTCGTTGCACCACAACGACGTCGGGCGGGCGATGACCGAGTTCCAGCTCGGTGAACGGGCCGCCGCGGCCGGAGGTTCGGCGTTGGCGGGGGCGGTCATCTCCGCCAACCGGGCTTGGGCGCAGGCTCGGATGGGGCGTTCGGACGACGTCGCGATGTCTCTGGCCCGTGCTCGGGAGGAGTTCATGCGGGCATCGGACGAGCCGGTGCCCGCCTGGGCGGCGTTCTTCACCGCCACCGACTTCACCGCGATCACCGGTATCGCCTACACCGAACTGGCCCGGACCGCGGACCCCCGGTACGCGGAGTTCGCGGCGGCCGTGCTGTCGACCGCCGTCGACGGCTACGGGCCCGGCATGGCGCGCAGCCGGGCGTTCAGCCTCATCTCCTTCGCGGTCTGCCACCTGCTCGACGACCAGGTGGACGCGGCGGTCGAACTGGGCAACGAAGCGGTCGACCGGTGCGAGGTGCTGACCTCGACCCGGGCGGTCGAGCGGCTGCGCCCGCTGCGCGACGAGGCGGCACGGCGCCGCAGCCACCCGGGCGCACTCGCACTGGTGAAGCGGATCCGCGCCTTCCGCCCCGCCGTCCTCGTCCCGCACCCGCGGCGGAGGGACGACCTGGTCGAACACCGCGACATCGACGGCCATTCAGGTGAACGAGGGGTCAATCGTTCGGCCGAGGGTATAGGTTGAACCCGTTACCCCGGACCCCGGTGGCGAGACACCTCCCGCACTGATCACAGAGGTGGATCGCGAGCCGGGGTCTTCTGCACGGGCGAAGAGCACCGCCACTCGGAGCGCGCTGGTGCACGGGCACACCGGTTCCGACGCGTCACGCAGGTCGCCCTCAATCCTGTTCCAGGAAACGAAGTCCACATGCGACACATCCGCACCACCGTCAAAGCCCTGCTCGGCGCCACCGCCGTGACCGGGGGCCTGATCGCCCTCACGCCGGCGGCGCAGGCCATCACCATCCCGGTGGCGTGCAGCGAGAACGCCTTGGTCGCGGCGGTGAACCTGGCCAACTCCACGTCCACCTCCGACACCCTCGTCCTGGCGGGCGGCTGCACCTACAACATGACCACCGCGCACGGTGGCGCGTCCAACGCGCTGCCGGTGATCACCACCCCGATCGAGATGATCGGTCCGGCCACCGTCACCAACTCCTCGCTGCTGGGCCTGGGAACGTTCCGGATCGCCGAAGTCGGCCCGACCGGTCGCCTGACCCTCACCACCGGTGTCGCGTTCACCCGCGGCAACGTGCTCGGTGACGGCGGCGGCATCCTCAACCGCGGCGCGGTCACCCTCACCGGCAGCACCCTGACCGGCAACACCGCCTCCGGCAACGGCGGCGGCCTCGCCAACGCCGACACCCCGTCCGGCACCGCACCCGCCGCGACGTTCACCAACAGCCCGGTGACCGGCAACACCACCCTGCTCGGTGACGGCGGCGGCATCTACAACGGACTGCGCGGCACGCTGACCGTCACCGGCGTCTCCGGCAGCCCGCTGTTCATCACCGGCAACAACGCCGGCCGCGGCGGCGGCATCTCAGCGATCGCCTCCACCGCCACCACCCTCACCCAGACCGCCGTCACCAACAACCACGCGCTGTTGAGCCTGGGCAACTCCGGAGGCGTGTACCGCCAAGGTGGAACCATGACCACCACCAACTCCCCCATCACCGCCAACACGGCGAACAACTGCGTCGGCAGCACCCCCGCGGTCCCCAACTGCACCGGCTGACCACCCGCGTTGGCACGCAACGGTTTCTCCGTGACCACGCCTGGCGCCAGGACGTGCAC
>NZ_JBFAAX010000663.1:0-3172 GCF_040639995.1 Actinosynnema sp. NPDC023658
GTTGGCCGCTTTGCTGACCAAGCTGGGTGCGGGTGAGGACGTCCCGGTGGGGAGTCCGATCGCCGGTCGTACGGATCAGGCGCTGGACGACCTGGTCGGGTTCTTCGTCAACACCCTGGTGCTGCGCACCGACACCTCCGGTGATCCCACCTTCAGCGACCTGGTCAAGCGGGTCCGGGAGACGGCCCTGGGCGCCTACGCCCACCAGGACGTGCCGTTCGAGTACCTGGTGGAAGTCCTCAACCCGACCCGCTCCCTGTCCCGGCACCCGCTCTTCCAGGTCATGTTGGCGCTGCACAACGCCCCGCAGACCGATTTCACCCTGCCCGGCCTGGACGTCGAGTTCGTGTCCACCCCCACGACCACCGCCAAGTTCGACCTGTCGTTCGACCTCACCGAACGGCGCGGGCCCGGCGGCGCCGCCGCGGGCATCGGCGGGGTTTTGGAGTACGCCACCGACCTGTTCGACCCGGCCACCGTCGAGGCCTTCGTGGCCCGCTGGGTGCACCTGTTGGAAACCGCGGTCGTGGACCCCGAATCCCCGATCAGCCGGGTCAACGTGCTCACCGCCGACGAACGGCACCGGTTGCACGCCTACAACGACACCGCGGCCCCGGTTCCGGTGACCAGCCTGCCGGAGATGTTCGAGGCACAGGTGCGGGCCACACCGGACGCGCCCGCCGTGGTGTTCGAGCAGACCACGGTCACCTACGCCCAGCTCAACGCCCGGGCCAACCAGTTGGCGCGCGCCCTGACCGACCGCGGCGTCGGCCCCGAGCACATCGTGGCGCTGGCGCTGCCCCGGTCGGCCGAGATGATCGTGGCGCTGCTGGCCGTGTTCAAAACCGGCGCCGCCTGCCTGCCGGTGGATCCGGAGTACCCGGCCGAGCGGATCTCGTTCATGCTCCGCGATGCCCGGCCGTCCCTGTTGTTGACCCACACCGGGTTCGCGCCCGCGGACGTGCCCCGGCTGGTGGTGGACGATCCGGTGACCGCCGCGGAGATCGGCTCCGGCCCGGAGACCGATCCCGGTCCGCGAGCGGATCCCGCGAACGCGGCGTACGTGATCTACACCTCCGGTTCCACCGGCACCCCCAAGGCCGTGGTCATGTCCGCCGGTGGCCTGCTGAACCTCCTGCTGTGGCACCGCACGGCCTTCCCCGGCGGCCCCGGGGCACGCACCGCGCAGTTCACCGCGCTCAGCTTCGACGTGTCGGTGCAGGAAGTCCTGTCCACCCTGATGTACGGGAAGACGCTGGTGGTGCCGACCGACGAGGTGCGGCACGACTCCGCCCTGCTGGCCGAGTGGCTGGACCGGCACGAGGTCACGGAGCTGTTCGCACCGAACCTCGTGGTGCGCGGCCTCGCGCAAGCCGCCAACGAACAGGGTCGGAGCCTGCCCCGACTGCTGGACATCGCGCAGGGCGGGGAGCCACTGGTCCTGGACGGCGAGGTGCGCGAGTTCTTCCGCCGGGCCCCCGGCCGGCGGCTGCACAACCACTACGGGCCGTCCGAGACGCACGTCATCACCACCTACCTGGTGCCCGAGGACCTCGACTGCCCGCAGCCGGCGCCGATCGGCCGGCCCATGCCCAACTCCCGGGTGCACGTGCTGGACTCCGCGTTGCGGCCGGTGCCGCCGGGTGTGGTGGGGGAGCTGTACATCAGCGGTCTGTCCCTGTCCCGCGGCTACCTGCGCCGGCCGGGGCTGACGGCCCAGCGGTACGTGGCCGATCCCCACGGGCCGGCCGGGAGCCGGATGTACCGGACCGGGGACCTCGGCCGCTGGCACGACGGTGAGCTGCAGTTCGTCGGCCGGGTCGACCACCAGGTGAAGGTGCGGGGGTTCCGGGTCGAGCTGGGCGAGATCGAGTCGGTGCTGCGCGCTCATCCCGACGTGGACCAGGTCGCCGTGCTGGCCCGCGAGGACCGGCTGGTGGCCTACGTCGTGACGGCGGAACGAACGGAGGTGCTGGCCGACTTCGTCCGCGACCGGCTGCCGCAGTTCATGGTGCCGTCGGTGTTCGTGCCGCTCGAACGCCTGCCGCTCACGGTGAACGGCAAGCTGGACCGGGCCGCCCTCCCCGTGCCGGAGCCGACCGCGGTGCGTGGCCGTGCGCCGCGCACCCCGCAGGAGGAACTGCTCTGCGGGCTGTTCGCCGAGGTGCTGAAGGTCGCCCACATCGGTGTCGACGACGACTTCTTCGCGCTGGGCGGGCATTCCCTGCTGGCGACGCGGTTGACCGCCCGCATCCGGGCGACCCTGGGCGTGGAGGTGGGCCTGCGCGCGCTGTTCGACAACCCGACGGTCGCGGGTGTGGCGGGACTGGTGCGGGGCGCGCACGCGGCCCGGCTGTCGTTGACCGCGGGGAAGCGCCCGGACGTCATGCCGTTGTCCTTCGCCCAGCACCGACTCTGGTTCCTGCACCAGTTGGAGGGCGTCAGCCAGAACATCGCCCTCACCCTGCGCCTGTCCGGCCGGCTGGACCGCGACGCGTTGCGTGCCGCGCTCGCTGATGTGGTGACGCGTCACGAAAGCCTCCGCACCGTGTTCCCCCAGCTGGACGGGGTCGCCCGCCAACAGGTCGTCGACACCGTCCCCTCGCTGGTGATCACCCGGATCGACGGGTCCGAGCTGTCGACGGCGGTGGAGAGCGCGGCGCGGTACCAGTTCGACCTGGTGACGGAGCCGCCGATCCGGACGACGTTGTTCGAGCTGGCCGCGGATGAGCACGTGTTGTTGCTGGTGGTGCACCACATCGCCGCCGACGGCTGGTCGATGTACCCGTTGTCGCACGACCTGACCACCGCCTATGCCGCTCGTCGCGAAGATCGGGCGCCGAACTGGTCGCCGCTCCCGGTGCAGTACGCGGACTACACGGTGTGGCAGCGGAACCTGCTGGGTGACCGGGCGGACGAGGACAGCCTGGTCGCGGAGCAGACGGCCTACTGGGCCGAGGCGCTGGCCGGGTTGCCGGACCAGTTGGACCTGCCCACCGACCGCCCTCGCCCGGCCGTCAACTCCTACCGCGGTGACGGCGTGCCGGTGCACCTCGACGCGGCACTGCACCGCGACCTGGCGGTGCTGGCCCGTCGTTGCGGGGCGAGTGTGTTCATGGTGTTGCAGGCGGGGTTGGCCGCTTTGCTGACCAAGTTGGGTGCGGGTGAGGAC
>NZ_JBFAAX010000664.1:0-3170 GCF_040639995.1 Actinosynnema sp. NPDC023658
GGGCGGTCGAGGCCGCCCGCACCGCGCCCTGCCGTGGCCGCACCGCCGGGAACCGGAACCGAGGAGACACCGCCATGACCGATCCCGACCGCGCCGCCGCCGCACCGACCGCGCGCCCCCTGACCGGGGACGAGTACATCGAGAGCCTGCACGACGGCCGGGAGGTCTACCTGTACGGGGAACGCGTCGCGGACGTGACGACCCACCCGGCGTTCCGCAACCCGGTGCGGATGACCGCGCGCCTCTACGACGCCCTGCACGACGAGAAGACGCGTGACGTCCTGACCTGCCCGACCGACACCGGCAGCGGCGGCTACACGATGCGCTACTTCCGCACCGCCCGCACGGCCGCGGACCTGGTCGGGGACCGCGACGCCATCGCGCAGTGGGCCCGCATCACGTACGGGTGGATGGGCCGCAGCCCGGACTACAAGGCGGCCTTCCTCGGCACCCTGGGCGCCAACTCCGACTTCTACCACCCCTACCAGGACAACGCGTTGCGCTGGTACCGGGAGTCGCAGGAGAAGGTCCTCTACTGGAACCACGCGATCGTCCACCCTCCCGTCGACCGCAACCGCCCGTCGGAGGAGGTCCGCGACGTCTTCGTCCACGTGGAGAAGGAGACCGGCAACGGGCTCGTCGTCAGCGGCGCGAAGGTCGTCGCCACCGGGTCCGCGATCACGCACCTGAACTTCATCGCCCACTACGGGATGCCGCTGAAGGACCGGCGGTTCGCACTGGTCTGCACGATCCCCATGGGCTCACCCGGCATGAAGCTGATCTGCCGCCCGTCCTACTCGATGTCCGCGGCCGTGATGGGCAGCCCGTTCGACCACCCGCTGTCCAGCCGGCTGGACGAGAACGACACGATCTTCGTGCTGGACAAGGTCCTGGTCCCGTGGGAGAACGTCTTCGTCTACGGCGACCTGGACAAGGCGAACGAGTTCCCGGCCGCCTCCGGTTTCCTGCCCCGCTTCACGTTCCAGGGCTGCACCCGGCTCGCGGTCAAGCTGGACTTCCTGTCCGGCCTGCTGCTCAAGGCGGTGTCCATCACCGGTGTGCGGGACTTCCGCGGCGTGCAGGCGCGGATCGGTGAGGTGCTCGCCTGGCGCAACATGATGTGGGCGCTCACCGACTCCATGGCGCACAACCCGGACCCGTGGGTCGGGGGCGCGGTCCTGCCGAACCTCAACTCCGGCCTGGCCTACCGCTGGTTCATGACCGTGGGCTACCCGCGGGTGAAGGAGATCATCGAGCAGGACCTGGGTTCCGCCCTGATCTACCTGAACTCGCACGCCGCCGACTTCGCCAACCCCGACGTCCGGCCGTACCTGGACAAGTACGTCCGCGGCTCGAACGGCTACGACGCGGTCCAGCGGGTCAAGGTGATGAAGCTGCTGTGGGACGCGATCGGTTCGGAGTTCGGTGGTCGCCACGAGCTGTACGAGCGCAACTACGGCGGCAACCACGAGGCCGTCCGCACCGAGATCCTGGCCGCCCAGGACGCGATGGGCCTGACCCGCGCCTACGAGGACTTCGCCGACCTGTGCCTGTCCGAGTACGACCTCGACGGCTGGACCGCGCCCGACCTGGTCAACCCGGACGACGTCAACCGCATCGGCCGGTTCTGATCCCGTCCGGTCACCCGGCGCCGTTCCCGAGGCGGTCGGTCAGGCCGGCGGGCCACCCGTGCTCCAGGAGGTCGGTGACGACGTCCAGGGTGCGGCGGGGGTCGGTGGTGGTGTGGGCCAGGTCCGGGATCTGCAGGACGTAGCGGGCCAGGAGGCGGGTCGTGAGGTCGTCGGCGGGGACGCCTGCTTCCCCGGCGATGGCGGCGGCCAGGGGATCCTGGAGGGCGGTCCACGTGCGGAGGGCGTAGTCGCTCAGCTCCGGCGTGGCGCGGACGAGGTCGAGCACGCGGCGTTGCTCGGGCGCGGGGTCCGGGTCGAACGGGCCGCGGGTGGCCAGGTGGTCGTGCAGTGCCCGCAGGACCGTCTGGCCGGGCGCGCGGAGGCGGACCACGCGGGCCAGGACGGCGGCGTTGTCGTCCCGGTTGCCGGGGAAGACCAGGCTCGCCTTGCCGTCGGGGAAGTAGGTGAACAGGGTCGCCAGGGACGTGCCCGCCGCGTCGGCCACCTCGCGGACGCCGACGTCGTCGTAGCCGCGCTCGGCGAACAGTTCCCGCGCGGCGGTCGTGATCGCACGCCGGGTCTGGGCCTTCTTGCGCTCCCGCAGGCCCGGCGGACGGGTCGGTGACGGTGGCGCCGGTGGGGGCGTCGCGGGCGCGGAGCGCAGTTCCGGGGCGGGCCAGCCGTCGGTGAGGAGCGCGAAGGCGGCGTCCAGCTCGCCGCGCGGGTCGTCGCGGTGCCAGGGCTGGGCGTGGTCCAGGACGAACCGGGCCACCGCGCGGGCGGCGACGTCCGCGCCGGGGACGTCCGGCCCGGCCCGGCTGATCGCCGCGGCCAGCTCCTCCTCGTACCGCAGCCACATCCGGCGGGCGTGGTCGCGCAACGCCGGGGTGCCGGCGACCAGCTCGGAGAACGCGGCCGTGCGCGGGTCGGCGGGCTCGGCGCCGTAGCGGCTCCCCAGCAGCCAGACGCGCAGCGCCTCCAGCGGGGACGTCCCCCCGGGGCGGTCGCGGACGGCGGCGACCAGCCCGGCCTCGACGTCGGCCTCCTCGTCGAAGACCAGGGACTCCTTGGTCGGGAAGTGCTTGAACAGCCCGCTCATCGACACGTCGGCGGCCGCGGCCACGTCCTTGACCGAGACCTGGTCGAACCCGCGGGCGAGGAACAGGTCGAGCGCGGTGTCCGCGATCACCTGCCTGGTGCGGGCCTTCTTGCGCTCCCGGCGCCCGGTGGTGACCTCGGTCATGACGACAGCTTACCGGAACAACTCTGTGAGTAGAGTCGCTCTAGTTTTAGAGCAACTGCACGACTACGGTCGTTCTCGAAGACGAGGAGACACCATGAGCACCCACCACCCCATCGCGATCATCGGCGCGGGCCTCGGCGGCCTGACCCTGGCGCGCGTCCTGCACACCCGCGGCATCGAGGCGGCCGTGTTCGAGCTGGAAGCCGACCGGCACGTCCGCACCCAGGGAGGCATGCTCGACATCCACGAGGACTCCGGGCAGGTCGCCCTGCACGCCGCCGGCCTGCACGAACCGT
>NZ_JBFAAX010000665.1:0-3160 GCF_040639995.1 Actinosynnema sp. NPDC023658
CCCGAAGGTACCCAACAGGTGGCTGGTAACCCGCCGCTGGGACGACGGCATCCGCAGCTGGCTCGTCGAAAGCGACCACATCGGCGACACCGGCACCGTCGCCTCCCTCGACCCGGACGCCTCCACCGCCACACCGACCCGGATGGGCCGCAAGCACGAGATCACCGCCACCTCGCCGTGGCGCGAGCCGGCCGACCGCCGCGAGCCCTTCCTCACCGCCCTCGGTCCGGGCCTGCTGACCTTCTCCGTCTTCCAGCCCTACAACACCGACGTCTTCTCCATCCACGACCCGTTGGAGGACGTGACCGGCGACGCCCGGGTCAGCTACCGGGTGATCGGCTGGTATGCACAGGAGGACAGCGACATCCTTCGCGGCGACGCCGATTTCGGCGACCTGATGGACGAGCTGGAGTGGATCCTGCCGTCCGGCAACGGCACGCCGGACCGTTCGCTGTACGCCGGCAGCGTGCTCGGAATCGACTGGCAGCCGAACGGCCCCATTCCGAAGTCGGACAACCCACGTCCGGAACAGGTGATCCCGGCCATCGGCAACTCCACCGCCGAAGCGTGCGCCGAGCTGGAGGGGCAGTACGGCGGCGCCGGAGCGCTGGACGCGGAGGCGGCCAGGCTGTTCAAGGCGTTCACGCTGGGTGCCCTGGAGCAGCTGGAGCGCTGTGACGGAGACTTGTTGGTCGAACGGGCCGCACACCACTCGGGATTCGGACCGACGCCGGGCGGTTTCGCCTGGCGTGTGGTGGACCGCGGCGACCCGGACGCCGAAACCGTCCTGTCCGCGGCCGAGGTCGCGCGTGAACGCCGCGCCGAAGCCGACATCATCGCCACCCTGAACAGCAAGCAACGGAAGCTGGACGCGGAGGAGCGCAAGCTCCGGGACGCCCAGGAGTACCTCTTCCACCTCTGGTCGCTGAGCACACGGCGTTTCCAGCCGGCTTTCTTCACCGCTCAGATCAGGGACAAGCTCCGTCCCGACGTCGATCAATCGCCGGCTCACCGGGTGGCCACGCTCACCGCCGAAGTCAAGCGGATGCGCGCCGAGCTGCCCTGGTCGATGGATCAGGACGAGCTCGCCGACCAAGCCCGCGCGTACGCGGCGAAGCTGGGCATGCGCGCGTCCCACGTCCTGCAACGCGTCCCCTTGGAGCCGTACGAGGAATCCAGCGACCCGGTCCTCCTGCTGCGCGGCGCCAACCTGCACGCCCCGCTGGACCGGGACACGCTGCTGCCCTGCCGTGTCGAGGATCGCCTGGTGAAGTCCGTCGGACCGATCAACGAGTCCACCGTGATCGGGGACGTCGCCCAGGTCAACACAACCAACTTTCCCTCGCTGGTCCCCGCGCTGCTGGCGGAGTTCTTCATCCTCGACCGCGCGCTCGCCCAAGGCCTCGACCTCGGCACGGCCCACGGAGCGCTGCCCGAGTACGGCACCCAACCATGGCAGCAACCCTGGCAGCCGCTGTACCTGATGTGGAAAGCCGACTACATCGCGATCCCCTTCCAGGAGCCGGACGGCACCGAGAACTGGTACTTCAACGGCAAGCGCTACGAGTGGACCGGCAACGGGAACATCACGCACCGCATCCCGGTCTCCGGACGGCAGGTCCTCACCCCCCTCAGCGGTTACCAGAACGAGGGTCGACTCGCCGCTTACGCCAACGGGCGCACCGACCTCGACCAGGAGATGGTCCGCTCCCTGCGCGCCCGGATCCGTCGCACCGACGAGCTGTCCCAGCGCCTGGACGGGCTTTCGGCACAGATCGGCCAGCGGATCAACGGATCAGGACTGCGGCCCGACGGCACACTCGGCGCGCTCATCGCCGACGGCGACCAGGGAATCCCCCGCCCCGGGAACTTCCCGGACGAAGACGACGACGATGAGTGGCAGGCCAGCGACTTCCAGGAACTGCGTGCCGGACAGCTGGAGTTCACCCGCATCGCCATTGTCGACCGCTTCGGCCGCGCCGTCAGCCTCATCGACGAATCGGTTCACTTCGACATCGCCCGACCCGAGGCGTTCGTCCCGGACAAAGAGGTCGGTGAGATCGAACAGGACCGGTACGCACAGCTGACACCGCGGCTGTTGCAACCCGGCCGGCTCACCTTCCACTTCCTGGACGGCGCCACCGACGAGGAAGTCGACCTCACCGCCGGGACGAACCCGGTGTGCGCCTGGCTGATCCACAACCGGCTCGACCAGTCGATCGCCTGCTACGCACCCGACGGCGCGGCCCTCGGCGACATCCGGGTGGTGGTGGGCGAGGGAGGACGGGATGAGATCAAGTGGAACCCCCTGCCCGACTCCCCCGTCCCCGAGTTCGAGGACCTCGCCGACGTCTCCCCGCACGCCTACAAGTTTCTCGACGGTGTGCGCAGGCAGGGTCTGACCGGCTTCGACGCGCTGCGGCGGTACCTGGACGACGCGCTCGCCGCGATCGACCCCGACGGACCCGACGACACCTCCCTCATCTTCTTCTTCGGCCGCCCGATCGCCCTGGTACGCGCCGAGCTGGGCCTGGAACTGTGCGGTCCTCCCCGCAAGGACGTGCACTGGCGGACCATCTTCGACCAGCCCGAGCCACGACTGGGCGGCTACCAGTGGCGGGTGCGTCTCGGTGAAGCCGCCCAAATCGACGACGGTCTGCTCGGCTACGTCCGCGACGACGACTACGACCACATCGAAACCGCCCTGGACACCAACGACGACGGCTACCTCAGGTCGATCGGCAGAGGGGAACGGCTCAAGCTCACCTTCGACGGCCCCCGCACCGTCGTGACCATGCTGATCGACACCCGGGCAGCGGTGCACGCGACCACGGACATCCTCCCGGCCGGCACGGTGTTCGTGCCACAGGAGTTCACCGACCAGGCCCTCGCCGCCATGTCGGTGGCCTTCCGCGCGGGCCCGCTGCTCGCTCCGGTCCAGCCGGGCGCCACCGAGCCGGACGCCGTGCTGGTACCGCACCCCGCCACGGCCACCGGCACCTGGTCCTGGGCCGAGGCGGACGGCGACCACTGGCCCCGCTCACCCATGACCACACCCAACCCCGCGGTCTGGCCACAAGGAACCCGGCCTCGCATCCGCACCGGCTTCATGATGCTCGACGGCGCGGCCGCAGCAAGCCGAGAGGGCACGGGCTGACAA
>NZ_JBFAAX010000666.1:0-3159 GCF_040639995.1 Actinosynnema sp. NPDC023658
CCCCGCGACCGCCACCAGCGCCTCCGCAATCGCACGGTGACCCCCAGCCCCCGTCGCCACCGCGGACCGGACGAAGCCCTCGGAGGTACGTTTATCACACCTATCACGTCCCGCCGAGGGCTTTTCCCCGCTCTGGGGATTCACCGGCGGAACGACAGGGCGATGGCGCCCGCGATCGCCATGAACAGCGCGACGACCCACATGCCCGCGCGGAAGTCGCCGGTCAGGCCCTGGAGCCACCCCGTCAGGTACGGGCCGGCGAAACCGGCGAGGTTGCCGAACGAGTTGATCAACCCGATGCCCGCGGCGGCGCCGACGCCCACCAGGAACGAGTTCGGCAGCTGCCAGAACACCGGGATCGCCGCGAACACGCCGATCGCGCACACCGTGACGGCGGCCATCACGGTCAGCGGCGAGTTCAGGTACAGCGCGGCGGCGATCGCGACCGCTCCGACGAACGCGGCGACCGCGACGTGCCCCGCCCGTTCGCCGGTGCGGTCGGAGTGCCGCGCCCACAGCACCATCGCGACCGCCGCGAAGGCGTAGGGGATCGCGGTGACCAGCCCGATCTCCACGATGCTGAACTTCGTGTCGAACTGCTCCTGGAAGCCCTTGATCACCTGCGGCAGGAAGAACGCCAGCACGTAGAGGCCGAAGACGATGCCGAAGTAGACGACGCTGAGCGCGATCACGCGCGGGTTGGTCAGCGCCGACCGCGTGCCCACCTCGCCGCCGACCTCCCGCGCGTCCTCCGCGTCGATGGCCGACTGGAGCGCGACGCGTTCGTCCGAGGTCAGCCACTTCGCGTCCCGCGGTCGGTTGGGCAGCAGGAAGAACACCGCGACGCCGAGCACGATCGAGGGCAGGCCCTCGACGAAGAACATGAACCGCCAGCCCGCGTCGAAGCCGAGCAGGCCGTCACCGTGCTGCAGGAGCAGGGTGGAGACCGGGCTGCCGATGACCGACGACAGCGGCACGGCCAGGAAGAACAGCGCGACGATCTTCGCCCGCCGCGCGCGGGGGAACCAGTAGGTCAGGTACAGGATGATGCCGGGGAAGAAGCCCGCCTCGGCCACGCCGAGCAGCACCCGGACCACGTAGAAGCCGACCTCGCCCTGGATGAACGCGGTGGCCGAGGCGACGATCCCCCAGGTGACCATGATCCGGGCGATCCAGATCCGCGCGCCCACCCGGTGCAGCACGATGTTGCTGGGCACCTCGAAGAAGAAGTACCCGACGAAGAACAGGCCCGCGCCGAGCCCGTAGGCCGCGGCGCTGATGCCGAGGTCGGCGTTCATCGTCAGCGCCGCGAAGCCGACGTTCACGCGGTCGAGGTAGTTGAGCAGGTACAGCAGGCCGAGGAACGGCACGAGGCGGACGGTGGCCTTCCGCAACGCCCGCGCCGTGGGTTCCCCTGTCGTGGCCGAGGGCAGGTCCATCGGAGTCCTCCAGTGATCGGTCGACCGACATCATCGGGGGTAACGGGTGGTGATGACCACGCCGCGTGCCGTCCGCGGCCGTTCGGCGGCGTGGCCCCGGTGTTCCCGGAGGCTCGTCCAGGCCATTGTCCGGAGTGGACGGTCCCGGAACTGTCGGACCCCTCTGCCACCATCGCGGTGTCGAGGAGGGGAGCGGTCATGGCGGTGCGGGTGGCGAGCAGGCGGCGGGGTGCGGCGTGGCTCGCGCGGACCCACCCCGGTGCGCCGGTGGTGGACGTGACGTCGAAGGGGCCGGAGCCGTGGGTGCGGTTGAGCCCGTTCTACCCGCACGGCGGGATACCGGTGCCGTTCACGCCCGGCGTGACGGCGCAGTCGGTGGAGGGGGTCTGGCAGGCGTTGAAGGTGTTCGAGCACGCCGACGTCGACCGGGCGAAGCTGGACGTGCGGACGATGGCGGGGCTCAAGCGCACGGTCCGGCGGTTCGGCCCGGTGCTCGGTCACCGCGAGGGGTTGGCCGGTGATCGCCTCCTGCCGTACGAGGAAGCGCGCCGGATGATCTACCTGCCCACCTACCGCTGGGTCCTGGAGCACCGGGCCGCGCGGGAGGTGGAGGCGCTGCGGGAGCTGAGCGCCCGGGGTGACGTGGTGCTGCTCGACTACACGACGAACGGCGACGTGGCGGACCTGGCCACGCCGCTGTCCCACGCCGCCCTGATCGCCGCGCACCTGGAGGACCGCCGGCCGTAAATTGGTGCCATGAGCAGCGCGACGGGCAGCGGTCAGCAACCGCGGGTGGTCTCCGGCCGGCAGTCCGAGCTGCTGGGGCTGCTCCGCGACGAGGGCGCGATGTCGCGGGTGGCGCTCGGTGAACGGCTGGAGCTGCCGCGCGCCAAGCTGACCGCCGAGCTGGCTCGGTTGGTGGACGTGGGCCTGGTCCAGGTCGGGGGACCCGCGGCCAGTCGCGGCGGGCGGCGGTCGACGCTCGTCCACCTGGCCGACGACCTGCGCGTGCTCGGCGTGGACGTGGGCGCGACCTCGGTGACGGTCGCCGTCACGGACGGCCGGTGCGAGGTGCTGGAGAGCCGCAGCGAGGAGTGCGACGTCCGCAGCGGTCCGGCGCTGGTGCTGAGCCGGGTCGCGGAGCTGGCCGACGTCGTCTACGCCAAGGCCTCCGGCAGGCTGATCGGCGCGGGCATCGGGCTGCCGGGTCCGGTGAGCTTCCGCGACGGCATGCCGGTCGCGCCGCCGATCATGCCGGGCTGGGACCGCTACCCGGTGCGCGACGAGCTGGCCGGCCGGTGGGGCTGCCCGGTGACGGTGGACAACGACGTGAACGCCATGGCGCTGGGCGAGCGCCACGCGGGCGTGGCCCGGTCGCTGGAAGACCTGATCTTCGTCAAGGTCGGCACGGGCATCGGCTGCGGGATCGTCCTCGGCGGACGGGTGTACCGGGGCGTGGCGGGCACCGCGGGCGACATCGGGCACATCAGGCTGGACGACTTCGGCCCGGCCTGCGCGTGTGGCGAGGTCGGCTGCCTGGAGGCCTACTTCGGCGGTTCGGCGCTGGCCCGTGACGCCACCACCCTGGCCCGCAGCGGTCGTTCGGTCGCCCTGGCCACCGCGCTGCGGGACAAGGGCGTGCTCAGCGCGGAGGACGTCGGCGCGGCCGCCGCGGCGGGCGACTTCGCCGCCGCGAACCTGGTCCGCGAGGGCGGCAGGC
>NZ_JBFAAX010000667.1:0-3147 GCF_040639995.1 Actinosynnema sp. NPDC023658
TGGCGGCGGCTCCACCCCTCGTCCGGAGCCGCCGCACGGTGCCCCACGGGAGGAGCATCCGACGCCCCGGTACACCGGCGGTACATGCGCGCGGGTCCGCACCGGAGGTCGAGCGCGGGCAGGAGCGGCCCACTTGTGACCTGTTAGCGCTAACAGCGCTGGGCACGGCGATTCTGGGTCAGGCACACGCGACCACCGCCGCCGCCCGGTCGGACGAGCAGGTCGGCGGCGGCCACGGCGACAACCGACGTGCCCGCAGGTGACGACTCGCCGGCTCGAACGCACGACCTGCGCCGTTCGCACCGGGCAGATCGGCACCGGACGGGGTCCTGTACCGCGAACTCCGGGCCGCGCCTAGCCGTGTTAGCGATAACAACGGTGGCATATATATGACATTGCTCCAGGTGCCGGGCGTGGCTAGCTTGCCGGAAGGCGACGGTGTGGAGGACATCGGGTTCCCTCACCGCGGCCGCTCCGGTGACCACCTCCCCAGGCGACCACGCCCGCACCACGTCACCGACCACCGGAGTCGGCCACCGGAGTCGGCCACCGGCTCACCGGCGGCCTCGGCCACCTCAACCGTGGCGCACTGTCCGGCCCGTCCGCTCAGGGACGGGCGAAAGGGAGAACAAGGTGAAAACAGCCATCATCGCCGGAAGGTCGTTGGTAGCCCTTGCGGTGTTCGTGTCCTCCGCACTGCTGCCGACCCTGGCGAACCAGCCCACTGCCTCCGCCGCCACCCAGGCGACGTACTACGTCGCTCCCGACGGCAACGACGCCAACCCCGGCACGATCACGGCCCCGTTCAGGACCGTGCCGCGCGCCCGGGACGCCGTTCGCACGGTCAACGCGAACATGTCCGGCGACATCTACGTCTACCTGCGCGGCGGCAACTACCCGGTGAGCAGCACCGTGGACTTCACGGCGAGCGACTCGGGCACGAACGGGTTCCGGGTGGTGTACTCCGCCTACCAGAACGAGAAGCCGGTGCTGAACGGCGGCGTGCAGGTGACCGGCTGGACGCAGCACAGCGGCAACATCTGGAAGGCCCCGCTCACCCGGGCCAACAAGCTGCGGGCGCTCTACGTCAACGACAAGCGCGCCTTCATGGCGACCAAGACGATCAACTCGCAGGGGTGCTACGGCACGTACAACGTGACCGCCGGCCAGGCGCCCTGGGCGTTGGAATCGGGCTCGCAGTGCGACGGCGCGAAGTATAGCACGGGCGACCTGCCCGCCATCACCCGGAACGCCGAGGACATCGAGATCGAGACGGCGACGACCTGGACCACGGCCATCGCGGGCGTCCGGCAGGTCACCACGAGCAGTGACGGCGCCAGCCGGGTGGCGCTGTTCCAGCAGCCCGGTGCGGCCATCGCCCAAGGCGCGTTCAACGGCAACTTCCAGGCCGGTGGCACCCACAAGTTCATGAACGCCTACGAGTTCCTCGACTCGCCGGGCGAGTTCTACTTCGACAAGTCGAGCCAGACCGTCTACTACTACAAGACCGACTCCGAGAACATGACGACGGCGACGGTGTACGCGCCGAACAACGTGTCCACCCTGCTCCGGGTCGCCGGCACGTCGACGAGCAACCACGCGCGCAACATCACGTTCACCGGCCTCACGGTGCAGCACTCCGACTGGAACCTCTTCACTGTGGCCGGCTCGGCGTTCAAGCAGGCGCAGCAGGGCAACCTCGGCAACACCGTGTACGTCAAGGGCAACTTCCACGTCTACTACTACCGCAACGTGGACACCGCGCCCGGCATCATCCAGCTGGAGAACGCCGACAACGTCCTCCTGCTCCGCAACCGGGTGCAGCACACCGGCGTCGACGGCATCAACATGGTCAACGACGTGCAGAACACCCAGTTGATCGGGAACTTCACGAACGACGTGGCCGGGTCCGCCATCACCGTGGGCCACCCGCAGCACGTCTACATCGGGGACTACACGTCGACGAACCGCGAGAAGTACCCCGTGCAGGTCGAAGGGCTCCCGAAGAACATCGAGATCAAGAACAACTACCTCTACGACAGCGCGGTGCTGTTCAACGGGCACAGCCCCATCTCCGCGTACTTCGTCGACACGCTGACCGTGCAGCACAACCGGATCGAAAAGGCCCCGTGGAACGGCATCACGCTGGGCTGGGGCTGGTGGAACTTCGACGGTTCGTCGGGCTCGATCGCGCCCAACCGGCCGACGACCACGGCGCGCAACAACAACATCAGCTACAACCAGATCATCGACACCGTGCAGCGCCTGAACGACACGGCTCCGATCTACACGCTCGGCAACCAGCCGGGGACCATGATCACCAACAACTACCTCCAAGGCGTCCCGTCCGGGCACAAGTACGGACTGCACCCCGACGAGGGCTCGGCGAACATGACCTTCCGCGACAACGTGCTGAGCGTGGACAAGAACGTCACCTGGCTCATCAACTCGGACGACTTCGGGCGCAAGCACGACCTGAGCATCACGCAGACCTACGGGCCGATCAACAAGGTCTCCCAGAAGAGCCTGCCGAACAGCACCATCCAGGACATCCTCGTCTACTCCGACTACGTCTGGCCCGCGGCGGCCTACGGCATCGCCGTGAACTCCGGGCTGGAGGACGCCTACCGGGACATCATCCCGCAGAGCACCCTCTCCCTGCCGGACTACGTCCTGCCGGCCAGCACGTTCGTCGGCAGCGGGTCGTCCTCGATCCCGATCCGGAGCGCCGGCGACGCGACCCGGACCGTCTGGCTGGCCCCCTCGGGCACGACGACCTTCACCGCCGGCCCGACGATGACCAGGGCGAGCGGCACGGCGACGACCATCGACGTCCCGACCACCTCCGGTGACTACCGGCTCTACGTCGTGGACGCGCAGGGCAACCGGTCGGCCGAGTCGAAGTCGCTCGCCCGGCGGCAGGGTGGCGGCAGCCAGCAGAGCGGCACGATCGTGGGCGGCCAGTCCGGCCGGTGCGTCGACATCAGCGGCGCGAGCACGAGCAACGGCGCCCAGGCGCAGCTGTGGGACTGCCACGGCGGCACCAACCAGCGCTTCACCTACACCTCGGGCAAGCAGCTGCAGGTGCCGATGCACGAGGTGTACGGGATGACCGAGAACAGCGCGGTCGCCACCGGCAACCGGCCC
>NZ_JBFAAX010000668.1:0-3147 GCF_040639995.1 Actinosynnema sp. NPDC023658
GACAGCGGGTAGGCGTCAGCGAGGCCCTCGGGCAGCGCGGCCCGGTCCTCGGCGGTGACCAGCTCGAACGGCGCCACCCGGCGGTCGGGCAGGCGCTCGGCGCGCGAGTCGACCACCGCGGCGAGCGCGGCCACCGACCGGTGCTCGAACACGTCCCGCACGGAGACGTCCACGCCGGCCGCGCGCAGCCGTCCGACCAGCGCCACGGCGGACATGGAGTTGCCGCCCAGGTCGAAGAAGCTGTCCCCCGCGCCGACGCGCGCGGTGTCCAGCAGGTCACCGAACAGGTTCGCGATCCGCTCCTGCGCCGGTCCGGTCGGCGGGGTGTACTCGGCCCTGGCCAGCGCGTCGTCGGTGGGCGCGGGCAGGGCGCGCTTGTCCAGCTTGCCGTTGTTGGTCAGCGGCAACCGCGCCAGCAGCACCACCGCCGAGGGCACCATGTACTCGGGCAGCCGTGCGGCGACGAACTCCCGCACCTCGCGCGGTGAGGGCTCCACCCCCGGTTCGGGCACGACGTAGCCGACGATCCGCCGGTCACCGGGCACGTCCTCGCGCAGCAGCACCGCCGCACCGCGCACATCGGGGTGCTCGGCCAGCACGGCCTCGATCTCACCGAGCTCGATCCGGAACCCGCGGACCTTCACCTGGTCGTCCAAGCGGCCCAGGAACTCCAGGCTCCCGTCCGACCGCCGACGAGCCAGGTCACCACTGCGGTACAGACGACCGCCGGGCTCGAACGGGTCCGGCACGAACCGCTCCGCCGTCAACGCCGGCCGGTTCAGGTAGCCGGTGGCGACGCCGGGACCGCCGACGTGGATCTCCCCCGGCACACCCACCGGCACCAGCCGACCGTGCCCGTCGAGCAGGTGGATGCGCAGGTCCGCCAGCGGCACGCCGATCGGGTTCGCCCAACCGTCCGCCACGTCCTCCTCGGTGACCTCGTAGTACGTCGAGTGCACCGTGGTCTCGGTGATGCCGTACATGTTGAGCAGCTTCGGGTTGGTCGTGCCGAACCGGTCGACCCACGGCCGCAGGTCGGCCATCTCCAGCTTCTCGCCCGCGAACACGACCGCGCGCAGCCGCAGCGAGTCCAGCCGCGCGTCGCCGGCGGCGGCCAGGCCGATCAGCCCCTTGAACGCCGACGGGGTCTGGTTCAGCACCGTCACGCCGTGGGCCACCAGCAGGTCCAGGAACTCGTCCGGCGACCGGGTGACGGCTTGCGGCACCACCACGAGCGTGCCGCCGAACAGCAGCGAACCCCACAACTCCCACACCGACACGTCGAACGCGTAGGAGTGGAACAGCGGCCACACGTCCGAGCCGGTGAACCGGTAGTGCCGGTCACCGGCACGCATCAACCGGACCACGTTGCGATGGGTCAGGCACACGCCCTTGGGCCGGCCGGTCGAACCGGACGTGTAGATGACGTAGACCAGGTCGTCCGGACCCGTGCCGCCGTCCACATCGGACTGCGGTAGGGCCGCGACCAGGGCGGTCACCCCGGGGTCGTCCACGACGACCGACGAGCCGCCGAAGAACCCGGCCACCACTTCGGCGCACGACGTGTGCGTCACGACCACGGACACGTCGGCGTCACCGACCATGAACCTCAACCGGTCCACCGGCACCGCCGGGTCCAACGGCAGGTAGGCCGCACCGGTCTTCAGCACCGCCAGCAACGACACGACCAGATCCACCGAACGCGGCAGGCACACACCCACCAACGAACCCGGCCGCACTCCCACCGAGATCAGGTGCCGTGCCAGGCGGTTCGCCCGCGCGTTCACCTCCCGGTAGGTCAGGACCTCGTCACCGGACACGACGGCCGGCGCGTCGGGGACCAGCGCGGCCCGTTCGGCGAACAGGACGTGCACGCCCCGGTCGACCGCGAAACCCTCGTGCGCGGCCGGTGCGACGAGCAACGCCCGTTCCTGCACCGACACGAACTCCAGCGCCGAGACGCGGCGGTGCGGACCGTCGACCGCGGCTTCGAGCAGGTTCAGGTAGTGCGCCGCGAACCGTTCGACGGTCTCGCGGTCGAACAGGGCCGACGCGTACTCCAGGTACCCGGTGACGCCGCCGTCGCCGCGGTGCTGCGCGAGCAGGGTCAGGTCGGTCTTGGCGACCCGCCACGCCTCCGCGAACGCGGCGATGTCGTCGGCGTCGTCGGTGGTGCCGGTCGCGCCTTCCTCGTGGAAGTCGAACGCCACCTGGTAGAGCGGGGTCCGGGAGAGGTCGCGCGGCACGTCGAGCGCGTCGACCACCCGGTCGAACGGCACGGACTGGTGCGCGAACGCCGACCGGGCCACGTCGCGCACCCGGTCGAGCGCCTGCCCGAATGTCGGGTCGTCACCGAGGTCGCAGCGCAGCACCACGTTGTTGAGGAAGAAGCCGACCAGGTCGGCGGTCTCGGCGCGGTCCCGCCCGGCGACCGGTGTGCCGATCGCGATGTCGTCCTGGCCGCTGTAGCGGGCCAGCAGGATCGCGTAGCAGGCCAGGAACGCCATGAACGGCGTTGCGCCGTGCCGGCGACCGAGTGCGGTGACCCGTTCGGCCAGCGCGGGCGGCACGTCGAAAGCCACCAGGCCGCCGCGCGCGTCCCTCTCGGCGGGCCGGGGCCGGTCGGTGACCAGTTCCAGCGGTTCCAGCCCGGCCA
This sequence comes from Actinosynnema sp. NPDC023658, assembly GCF_040639995.1. Classification (NCBI taxonomy): domain Bacteria; kingdom Bacillati; phylum Actinomycetota; class Actinomycetes; order Pseudonocardiales; family Pseudonocardiaceae; genus Actinosynnema; species Actinosynnema sp. NPDC023658. The sequence continues at coordinate 2,657 of NZ_JBFAAX010000668.1, forward strand.
GCCGCATGCGCCAGTGGTCGAGGTCGCGGTCGAACCGGTCGCCGGTCGCGCGTTCCCAGGTGGCGTAGTCGGCGTACTGGAGGGTGGTGGGCGGCAGGTCGCCCGCCGCGGTGAGGAGGTGGCGGAGCTCGCGTTCCAGCACCACGCTGGACCAGCCGTCACAGGCGATGTGGTGGATGGTGAGCAGCAGCAGCGACTCGGCGTCCGACACGGGCATCAGCAGCGCGCGCCACACCGGGCCGTTGGCCAGGTCGAAGCCGTGCGCGAGCTGCGCCCGGACGTAGTCGAACCGGTCGGCCTCGTCGCCGTCGACCACGGTCAGCTCGACCTTGCCCGGCGGGCCGACGCGCTGCGCGGGCACGCCGGACTCCGCCACGTAGGTGGTGCGCAGGATTTCGTGCCTGGCCTCCAGCGCGTTCAGCGCCGCCTGCACGTCGGCGTCCCGGGGGATGCGCAGGAACACCGGCGTGACCCACTCCAGGCTGCCCGGC
>NZ_JBFAAX010000669.1:0-3144 GCF_040639995.1 Actinosynnema sp. NPDC023658
CCGGCGTGCCCACCGCGCCTGCCGCGGCACCCGGGCGACAGCGCGACCCCGGTCGGCGGAAGAGCTTGCTGGAAGTGAGCGCCGGCCGCGGAACAGCGTATTTCCGGGTGAATGCGGCCGAGGATCGCCCATCGGACCCAATCCCGGTGTAGGGCCGCGGCGCTGTTCGTCGGCCGCCGGTAGGTCTTTCCGGCTGATCGTCGGCGGGCGAGCCGGGGTTGCGGCTTTCTGGATCGATTGGGTTCCGGGATATTAGCAGCGGTCCGCGCGGGCTGCTCGTCGCGCTTCGTCTGCAGCGATCAAGACCGAAGTCGGACGGCCCGTGAGCTGTACACGGCCACCGGCTCGATTTTTGATCATCCAATAAAATTCGGCGTTGACTTCGAGGAAGTCGTGTATGAGCATAATCGTTGCTCGACCGGCGGTGGGATGCGGGGCGAGCGTGATCAAAAATGGGGAAGTTGATCAGCAGTAGGGGGACGAAGACCTGAGGGGGATGGTCTGTTCGGGGTGCTCACGGCGCGGCTGACCGCTGCCGTGGACCTCTGGTTGTCGTGACGGCCGACCACGACAAATCGGATCCATCACGGATGTTCTGCGCGGCGCGGTAACGCGTCGGGCATTGGGGTGGATTGATCCTCTTTCGCGTGTGCACGCCACGGATGTGCACGCCGTGGTTTTGTGCAATTCACCCTGTCTGCATGTCATCACGCAGCTTGAAGGGAGCTCACGTGAGTCCAGCTCGCGACAGTGCCGCCGGGGATCGGAAACAGTCGCTTGCCGACATGTTGGCCCGCGCGCGTGCCAAGGTCACCGACGGACCGCGTCCCCGCCAAGACCGCAACAACGTCCCGCTGTCCTATTCGCAGAACACGTTGTGGTTCGTCGACCAGTTGAGCACCGGTCTGACGACCTACAACGTCCCCTTCCTGTTCCGGCTCGAAGGCGAGCTGGACGTCGACGCCCTCACCGCGGCCGTCACCGCCATCATCCGGCGCCACGAGGCCTTGCGCACCTACGTGCTGGTGGAGAACGACGAGGCCTTCCAGGGGATCGTCGAGGATCCCGAGGTCCTGATCGAGCAGTCGTCCGCGTCGTCCGAGGACGAGGCGCGCGAGGTCATGGCCGGGCTGGCCGAGACCGTGCTCCGGTTGACCGAGTTCCCGCTGTGGCGGTCGAAGCTCGTCACCGTGCGCGATGACCTCCACTACTTCGGTTTCGTCGTGCACCACACGGTCTTCGACGGCGTCTCGACGGCGATCTTCTTCGACGAGCTCACGCAGGAGTACAACGCGCGGCGGGCCGGCGCGGAGCCCGAGGTGCAACCGCCCGCCGTCCAGTTCGCGGACTTCAGCGAGTGGCAGCGCAAGCGGATCCAGGCGGGCGCGTGGCAGACCAGCGTGGACTACTGGTCGGAGACCCTGCGCGACGTCGAGGTCATGGACATCCCCGGTGACCGTCCGCTGCCGACGGAGGTGACCTACGCGGGCACGGCTGAGGTGAGCACGTGGGAAGGGGTGGCGGCACAGGTCAACCGCCTCGCCTCGTCGCTGTCGACCACGCCGATCACCGTCTACGCCACCGCGATGGCCATGCTGTACCACCGGTACTCGGGGTCCGAGGACGTCATCTTCGGCATGCCCAGCGCCAACCGGTCCGAAGTCGAGTGCGAGCGGACGATCGGCTTCTTCATCAACATGCTGCCCCTCCGCTCCCGGGTGCGGCCCGACGAGACGTTCCGGGAGTGCCTCGCCGGTGTCCAGCAGCGGTTCCGCGGCGCCCAGTCGCACGGCTACCTCCCGCTCGAGGAGATCATCGCCTGCGCGCGCGTCCAGCGGGATCCCGCGCGGTCGACGCTGTTCCAGTACACGCTGACGATGAACGAGTGGGCCGAGCCGCTGCACCTCGACGGGATAGCCGCGGTCGAGATCGAGCCCGACACCACGCGGGCGAAGTTCTTCCAGTCGTGGACGGTCACGCAGAAGGGCGCGGACCTGGAAGTCCACACGGCGTACAACACCGACATCTTCGACCGGGGCACGATCGACGCCATGCAGCGGACCCTCGTCGGGATCCTGCGCAGGGCGATCGCCACGCCGGACGCGACCGTGCGGGAGTTGTGGGCGCACGACGAGGAGTCCCGGGCCGTGCAGGCGAAGCTCGGCGTGGGAGTCGAGGTGCCCGCGCCGACCGGCAACGTCTTCGCGCACTTCTGCCGGGTCGCAGAAGCCCACGACGAGCGCCTCGCCGTCAGCACCCCCGACGAGCAGCTCACCTACGGGGAGCTGCGCCGGCGGGTGGACGTGCTCCGCGCCCACCTGGCCGCGGCCGGGATCGGCGCGAACGACCGGGTGGGCGTCGCGCTCACGCAGTCGCCCGACTTCCCGGCGACCGTGCTGGCGCTGATGGCACTGGGCGCCGTCTACGTGCCGATCGACGCGATGAACCCGTCCGGCCGGATCGAGGCCATCATCGACAACGCCGACCTGCACAGCGTGATCTGCGATTCGACGACGGCGGGGATCTCGCCCGCGCTGGAACGCCGGTTACCCGACGGTGGCGAGGTTCCGCGGGACGTGCCCGAGGTGGTGCCCGGCGAGGACGCGGTCGCGTACCTGATGTACACCTCGGGCAGCTCCGGCACGCCGAAGGGCGTCCTCATCAGCCACAACAACATCCTGGGGTTCATCCGCAACGTCCAGGCGCTGTTCGAGCTGGACCCGCAGGACCGGGTCCTCGGTTACGCGTCGTGCGGCTTCGACGTCTCGATCTTCGAGATGTTCAGCGCGTTGCTGACGGGAGCGTCGCTCCACCTCGTGCCGTCGGCGGTGCGGCTGGACATGGCGGAGGTCCAGCGGTTCCTGGAGGACCACGAGATCACGGTGACCGACTTGCCGCCGTCGGTCATGAAGCTGCTCGACCCGGCCCCGCTGACCGACCTGCGCATCGTCTTCGTCGGCGGCGAGGCGTTCTCCCACGAGCTGGTGCGGGCGTGGGGCAAGGGCCGTCGCATCTTCAACGGGTACGGCGTGACCGAGTGCACCGTCACCAGCATCGTCGAGGAGCTGGAAGAGCCGTTGCCGCCGGGCGCACTGCCCATGGGCGGCCCGATGGACAACCACACCGCGTACGTGCTCGACGAGG
>NZ_JBFAAX010000670.1:0-3143 GCF_040639995.1 Actinosynnema sp. NPDC023658
TGGCGCGGCGTCCGCCGCAGCGTCGTCGGCCGATGTGGTGCCCGCCGGAGCGTTGTCGTCCGGTGCCTCGTCGGCCGACGCGGTGTCCGCCGGTGGTGTGTCGGTCGGGCCCTCCACGTCCACCGACCACGGCCCCGCGAGCGCGGCCAGCGCCGCCACCGCCGTCACCACCGGAGCGGCCACGGCGGCGACCACGCCCGCCGTCACCGGGATGTCCACCACCGGCTCGCCCTTGCCGTTGCGCACGACCACCCGGCGCGAGTTCCCCTCGTGCACGAACTGCCTGATCCGGTCCGTCAGCGCCTCGATACCGGGCAGTTGGGAACGTTCCTGCTCCGTCATGTCGACCCCCTTCACCGGCCATCCTCCCGCGGGCCGGGCGTTCAGAGCCAGTCGCGCCGCTTGAACAGGCCGTACAGGCCGACCGACAGCACGAGGACCACGACGGTGGACGTCCAGAAGCCCGACGTCGTGCCGAAGCCCGGGTAGGGGACGTTCTGGCCGTAGAAGCCGGTCACGGCCGTCGGCACGGCGATGACCGCGGCCCAGCCCGTCACCTTCTTCATGATCAGGTTGAGCCGGTTGCCCTGGAGGTTGAGCTGGGTGTCACGGATGGTGGCGACCATGTCGCGCAACGACTCCGTCCACTCCGAGGCGCGCAGCACGTGGTCGTAGACGTCCTGGTAGTACGGCACCATCCGGCTGTCGACGACGCTGTGGTCGCGCCGCATCAGGCTGTTGAGCACCTCGCGCATCGGCAGCACCACCCGGCGCAGCGTCACCAGGGACTTGCGCATCGCCAACGCCCGCCGCTGCATGTCGACCGTGTTCGGGCGCTGGGCGAACACCAGGTCCTCCAGCGACTCGATGTGGTCGTCCATGGCCTGCACGGCGTCGAAGTGGCTGTCCACCACGAAGTCCAGCAACCCGTGCAGCAGGAACCCGACGCCGCTGCCGGCCAGGCTCGACGAGTCGTCCCACCGCGCGACCACCGCGTCCATGTCGAACCGGTCGTCGTTGCGGACCGTGACCAGCGCCCGCGGCGTCACGAACGCCGACACCTCCGCCGTCGTCAACCGGCCCGACGACTCGTCCAGGCACACGGCGTACGCGTTCACGAGGAGGTGCGTGTCGTACTGGTGCAGCTTCGGCCGCTCGTGGCTCTCCAGCGCGTCCTCGACGGAGGTCGCGTGCAGCCCGAGTTCGTCCGCTATAGCCGCCATGTCCGACTCCGACGGGCCGCACAGGTCCAGCCAGACGACGGCACCCTCGTCCTTGAGCAGCCGGGACACCTCGGTGACCGGGAAGTCCTCGTCCGCGAGCGTGCCGTCGCGGTACAGGCGGTTTCGTGGCACGCGACCAACAGTAGCGACGGACGTCCCCGGCCGCGGGGCGGGCCCGCGACCGGGGAGCGCGATCAACCGGGCCGACGTGGGCGCGGCGGGGCAAACCCCGCTCCCGGCGTCGTGTCCGATGTGGATCCCGTCGAGGGGACCAGGGCTGCCGGCCCGACGACGGCGGCAGGTCAGGAGACGGTCGCCGGTTGCGCCGACAGCAGCACCTGTGACCAGCCCTGGGTGTCCACGGCGTCGAGTCCGCGCAGGTCCGCGCCGCTGCCGTCGTAGGGGTTGTCGTCGATGTAGTGGTAGAGGCCGCCCTCGGCGTTGTGCCCGAAGTAGACGCCGCCGCCGGGCGAGACGAGGTCGGTGAAGACCTGCCACGTCGAGGACTTCAGCTCGTACCGCGTCCAGTCCCCCGCACCGCGGATGCGGTACGACAGCAGCTCGCCGCCGCTGGTCGTGCCGAGCAGCCAGTCCTCGCCGGTGGCGGTCAACGTCTTGAGCGTGAACCCGCTGTCGATGAGGCCGTCGCTGGTGATGTCGCCCGCGGCGGGCTTGGTGGCGGAGACCGTGTAGCGCCGCAGGTCGCCGCCCGCGATGCCGTACAGGCTGCCCCGGCCGTCGTAGGCCAGCAGGTCGTGCGTCCACCCGCCGCCCAACGGCACCGGCGCGTTGAACGACAGCGACGCGTCGTTCGTGATCACGTCCACCCGGTACAGCTGACCACCGGGCGAGGTGACCAGGACGGTGTTGAAGTTCAGCGTCGCCATGGCCTTCGGCACGAAGCCCAGCGTCGCGCCGGACGTCACCGCGCCGTGCGTGCGGGTGCCGGAGACGGCGTCGACGGCGGTGTAGGTCAGGCGTCCGTCGGACAGGACGCCGTAGACGGACGCGGTGCCGGAGACGGCGTCGTCCACGATCTTGCGGTAGCGCAACGCCTTGTAGTGCGACGTCGGGTGGCCCGACAGGGTGGACTGGCCGAACGACGCGCCGGTGACCTTGGCCAGCGGCGTCGAGCCGAAGCTGTAGTACCAGAACGTCGTCTTGGCCGCGTTCTCCCAGCCGCCGAACAGGATCGCGTGGTAGGGGTAGCGCCCGCCGTCGTCGTTCACCCGGTCGTTGAGCAGGTCGCCGGGGCGCAGGTCGGTGCGGGCGATCGGCACGGTGAGGGTCGACTCGTCCAGGCCGTCGGTGTTCGGGTCGTAGCCCAGGTGCCAGGCCATGCCGACGTAGCCGGAGCAGTCGCGGCGGTACTGGCGGGTGCGGCCGACGTCCCACGCCTTCGCGCCCTGGTCGTAGGTCAGGTCCGAGTCGTGGCGGCGGTTGTACCAGTCGGTGGCTCTCGCGAGCACTTCCGTCCTGGTGATCTGACCGCCGATCGTCGAGGCGGTGGTCATCGTGTCGGCCTGCGCGGCCGTGACGGTGACCGTCGCGGCGGCGACCAACGCGACCAACGCGGAGGTCACCGCTCTGGTGATCGGGGTGGACATGGTGGCCGGTCCTCTCGCATGGGTGTTCCGAGAACCGGAGCGTCACAGGGCGCTCTAACAAGTCGCTAAGCCGGCGTGGGCCGACCGCTTGTCTGTGGAGCTATTAATCGGTCGTTGTGGAGCTAGCTTTTCGGTACCGTGGCTCCATGGGAACTACCGGGGCGCGGCGGCGCGCGCGTGGCGAGGTCGAACGGCTGCCGAGCGGGTCGTTGCGGGTGCGGGTGTACGCGGGCGTCGACCCGGTGTCCGGGAAGCGGCGCTACCTGACGGAGACGGTCCCGGCCGGATCGGCGGCGGACCGCGAGGCGGAGGC
>NZ_JBFAAX010000671.1:0-3139 GCF_040639995.1 Actinosynnema sp. NPDC023658
CGACGCGGTCCGGGCTGCCCACCGGCGCCCGGCCCGCACGTCCCGCCCGCCGGCACCGCCGCCGCGGCCTCATCCGACAAGGCTTGGAGACTGAGTTGGACCACCAGGAAGTAGAACTGCTCGCGATCGGAGCGGGCCCCGCGAACCTGGCCCTCGCCGTCGCGCTGGAGGAGCTGTCCCCCGACCTCGCCCAACGGACCCTCGTCACCGAGCAGCACGACGACATCGTGTGGCAGCGCGGGATGTTGCTGCCCTGGTCGCGCAGCCAGGTGTCCTTCCTCAAGGACCTGGTGACGCTGCGGAACCCGACCAGCCCGTACTCGTTCGTCAACTACCTGCACTCGACGGGCCGGCTGGACGAGTTCATCAACCTCGGCACCTTCACGCCCTACCGCCTGGAGATCTCGGGCTACCTGGCGTGGGTGGCGCAGTCGCTGACCAAGGTGCGGTTGCAGCACGGCAGGCGCGCGGTGGCCGTGGAGCCGCAGCGCGACGAGGCGGGCTCCGTGGACCGGTGGCTGGTGCGGTTCGCCGACGGCGGCACGGTGTCGTGCGCGACGCTGGTCATCGGCGTGGGCCGCGACCCGCACCTGCCGACCGAGTTCGCGGCGCTGCCGCGGGAGCGGGTGGTGCACAGCACCGAGTTCGTGCCCCGGATCGGTGAGCTGAACCCGGAGGGCCGGCACCGCATCGTCGTGGTCGGCGGCGCGCAGAGCGCGGCGGAGATGCTGTGGTCGGCGCACTCGACCTTCCCGCGCGCCGAGGTCACCATGGTGATGCGCTCGATCGGCCTGAACGGCTACGAGAGCAGCAAGTTCACCAACGAGCTGTTCTACCCGTCCTTCGTGGACAAGTTCAACGAGGCGCAGCCGGAGGCGCGGTCGCAGCTGCTGCGCGAGATGCACCGCACCAACTACGCGGGCCTGTCGCCCTCGATGCTGGACAACCTCTACAACACGATGTACCTGGAGAAGCTCACCGGCACGCAGCGGCTGTCGATGATCACCATGGCGGAGATCGTCGACTCCGCGATGGTGGACGACGAGGTCGTGCTGACCCTACTGGACCGCCGCACGGGCGAGCGCAGCGAGCTGCGCTGCGACCGGGTGATGCTCGGCACCGGCTTCGACAAGCGGATGCCGACGCTGGTCCGCGCGATGGCCGCCGAGGTCGGCCAGGAGGACTTCGCCGTCACCCGCGGCTACCGCCTCCAGCTGCCCGAGGCGGTGTCCGCCCGCGTGTACCTGCAGGGCGTGAACGAGGCCACGCACGGCATCGCCGACTCGCTGATCAGCGTGCTGGCGATCCGCGCGGCGGAGATCGTCGCCGACCTCGCCCAGGGCCACGAGGACACCGTGCCGGTGGTGTCGCAGCGCGTCACCGAGCTGTTCGCCGAGGCACCCCAACCCGCTTGACCCGAGAGGAGTCGTCACCATGATGGAAATCCGCCCCCTGGACCGGGACAACCTCAAGCTCGACAACGGCCTGGACGCCCAGCGCCTGATGCCGTGGGAACTGGTCAACGCGCCGTTCGAGGGCTCGTGGTGCGTGGTGCGCCCCGGCGCCGAGTCGGGCGCCCACGGCCACCACGAGTACGAGATCTGGGTCGCCATGACCGGCGAGGCCGAGATCATCACGCAGGCGGGCGCCACCCCGTTCAAGGCCGGTGACGTCGTGCACTTCACGCCGCACGAGAAGCACCAGGTCGTCAACAAGGGCGCCGAGGACTTCCAGTTCTACGCGATCTGGTGGGACGCCGAGCTGGCCGGGAAGTTCGCCGCCCGCCACGAGGGAGCCACCTCGTGACGACCCGTTCCCGACCGGCGATCGTCGTCGCCGCGACACCCACGTCGAACGGCGACCTGCACGTCGGTCACATGTCGGGCCCTTACCTGGGCGGCGACGTGTACGCGCGCTACCTGCGCGCCACCGGTCGCCAGGTGCTCTACACGACGTGCACCGACGACAGCCAGAGCTACGTGGTGTCCACCGCGCACCGGCGCGGCCTGGCGCCCGACGAGCTGGTCCGGACGTCGATGGCGAAGATCGAGCGCTCGCTCGACGCGATGGGCACGCTGATACCGGGCCTGCCTCCCATCGACGACCGGTACCGCGCGACGGTGGTGGACTTCCTCAAGGAGCTGCACGCCGCCGGCCGTTTCCACCTGCGCAAGGTGCAACTGCCGTACGCGCGCAACGCCGGCGCGTTCCTCTACGACGGCCTCGTCACCGGCACCTGTCCGTCCTGCCTGGCCTCCAGCTGCGGCGGCGCGTGCGAGAACTGCGGCCACCCGAACAACTTCGACGAGCTGCTCGACCCGAAGTACACCATCGACCCGGGCGACACCGTGGTGTACCGGGAGTGCGAGATCCTCGTGCTGCCGATGGAGGACTACCGCGAGCGGCTCACGTCCTACTACGCGGCGCGCACGCCGCGCTGGCGCCCGCACGCCCGGCAGCTGATCGGTGAGCTGCTGTCCAAGCCGCTGCCGGACATCCCGGTGACGATCCCCGGCACGTGGGGCATCGCCGCGCCGTTCCCGGAGACCCCGGGCCAGATCGTCTACCCGTGGGTCGAGGCGATGCCCGCCTCGATGTACGCCACGTGGTGGACGGCGACGCAGCTGGGCCGCCCCACGGCGGAGGTCGACGAGCTCTGGCGTGCCGACCACGACGCGGAGCTCGTGTACTTCCACGGCTTCGACAACGTCTACCACTGGGGCCTGGTCGACCTGGTGATGCTGCTCGCGCACGGCGACAAGTACACGACGCCGGAGTCCAACGTCTGCAACGAGTTCTACGACCTGGACGGCGAGAAGTTCTCCACCAGCCGCAACCACCTGATCTGGAGCGCGGACCTGCTGGCGGAGGTGCCGCGCGACCTGGTGCGGTTCTACCTGGCGCTGACCGGCCCGGAGTTCCAGCGGGCGAACTTCACCCGCGAGTCGCTGCACACGACGACCACGCGCCGGCTGATCACGCCGTGGAACGACCTGGCGGAGGCCATCGCGCTGGCGATGGTCGGGGTGGACGGCACCCGTCCGCTGGCGACCACGGAGGCCGGGCGGTGGCGCGCGGGGTCGGTGCTCTAGCGGTTCGGGGTGTGCTTCGTCCTGCGCGGGTTCAGCATGGGCCGGGC
>NZ_JBFAAX010000672.1:0-1337 GCF_040639995.1 Actinosynnema sp. NPDC023658
GCGGGCCGTCGCGACGGCGCACGACGCGGACCTCACCGCGACGCCGCGGGCGGAGGGCGGCCTGGCCGTGACGGTGACGTTCCCGGGGGCGGCGGTGTGAGAACCGCGGCACGCGTGGACCACGTGCCGCGGTGACCGTCACGGCCCGCCCGGTGTCCTACGCGGTGTCCTCCCCGACGGCGGCGAGCGCGTCCTCCCGCGTGTCGTGCAGCGGCAGGAGCTTGTCCATCGCCACCAGCTCCAGCGCGCGGCGGACGGGGCGGCCCACCACCACGTGGACCGGTCTACCCCCGAGCGAGGCGTTGTGCGAGCGGACGTGGCCGAGCGCGGCGATGCCCGAGGAAGCGAAGAACGTCACCCCGGACAGGTCGATCACCAGGGCGCCCGCCTCGGCGTCGAGGACCTCGACGCAGCGGTCGAGCAGCGCGTCGCTGTTGGACATGTCGATTTCCCCGGTCACGCGGACGACCACGGTGGTGCCGTGTTCCTCGGTGGAGAGCCCGGTTGCGGGCGAGTCGGCAGAATTCACCGCGTCATGATGGCCGACCGTCCACCCCGGCACAGCCGCTGGTCGGCCTCATCGTGTGCGGCGTCACGTCCACATCGGACCGCCGACGCCGACCGCACCACCGGTCAGTCCTCGATCCAGTTGTACTTGCGCGCCATCCCGACCAGGTTGCGGCGCACGTTCACGATCTGCTCCGCCGTCATCCCGGGAGCCGACGCCAGCAGGGTCTCGGTGACCTCCTGCAGGTACCGCTTGGTCGTCACGACCTCGCAGAACACGTCGTTGCCGTTCGGCTCGTCGCCCGGGTGGTAGGACGGCACCGCCCGCGACGCCGCTTCCCGCACCAGGCTCACCCGGGACGCCTTCGGGCCCCGGTCGCCCATCTCCACCAGGAACTCGACCAGCGCTCCCGGCGCCATCAGCCGCTTGTCGAAGTCGATGTCGTTGACGTGGATGAAGACGTCCTCGCCACCCTCCTCGGGCGACACGAACCCGTACCCGCGGACCTCGTCGAACCGGACGACCTTGCCCTTGACCACCACCGCAACCCCTTACAACAGCATGCGCCACACGCCCGTGGCGGCATCCGCCCGATCCTATCCGGTCCACCCCGCCGGCTGCGCGTCCACGAGCCCCCGTGCCTGGTCAGCGGGTCTTGCGGCCGACACCGGCGAACGTCGACGTCAACGAGGGACCCCGGTCGTCCCCGGCCTCCGGGCGCCACTCGGGCGGGTGCACCACGCCGGGGTCGACCAGGTCCAGGCCCGCGAACAGGTCGGTGATCCGGGCGCGGGAGCGCGTGGTGAAGTCCGACACCCGGGTGCGGAAC
>NZ_JBFAAX010000672.1:1347-3138 GCF_040639995.1 Actinosynnema sp. NPDC023658
GTGCGGAACTGCTCGATCGCCGCCCCGACCCGGTCGGCGTCGCCGTCCGCGCCGGCGTGCGAGAGGGCGAGGTAGCTGCCCGGCACGACGGCGTCGAGGTACTCGCGGACGATCACGCCCGGTTCGTCGGCGTCCGGCACGAAGTGCAGCACCGCGAACATCAGCACGCCGACCGGCCGGGTGAGGTCCAGCGTCCGCAGCGCGTCCGGGTGGGTCAGGACGTCCCGCGGCCGGCGCAGGTCCGCCTCCACGACCGCGGCGCGGTCGGTCCCGCCGAGGGCAACCCGGCTGTGCGCCACGGCGACCGGGTCGACGTCCACGTGGACGACCCGGCAGTCGGGGTCCGCGTCCCGGGCGACCTCGTGCACGTTGCCGGGGGTGGGGGTGCCCGAGCCGAGGTCGAGGAACTGGGTGATCCCCCGGCCGACCAGGTACCGCACCGCCCGGCGCAGGAACGCGCGGTTGGCCCGCAGGACCCGCGGCAGGTCCGGCATGGCCTCGGTGATGCGCTGCGCCGCCTCCCGGTCCACCCGGAAGTTGTGCGCGCCGCCGAGGTGCACGTCGTAGACCCGCGCCGGGCTCGGTCGCGACAGGTCGATGTCGGAGCCCTCCCGGGCCGGTCTCTCCACGTCTCCCCCTCGGTCCACCGCGGTCGCCACCTCCCGCGTGCACGCTAGCGCGACGGTTCGGGACCGGGACCGGGCTTCGCCGCACCCGTACCGGAACGGCCGAACCAGGTGTCCAGGGCCGCGGTGAGGGTGTCGAGGGGTTGCGGGTCGGTGGTGGTGGAGACCCACGCGGTGTGCCCGTCCGGGCGGAGCAGCAGTCCTTCCAGCTCGGGATGCGCGGGGCAGCGGGCGTGGTGGGTGTCGACCACGCCGTCCACGTCGACCGGCAGCGGGCGGTCACCGAGCCGGAGGAGCACCGGACGCGCGGGTCGGAGCAGCTCCGCGACGGTGGTGCGGCCGGTGTCCGCGACCAGTTCCAGGTTCGGCGCCAGCCCGCCCAGCCACGGGTGGCCGCCGGGGATCACGGGGTCGTACCGGGTGTCCACCCCGGCGCCGAGCTCGGCGAGGTGCTTGCGGACCGGTGCCAGGTCGGTGAGCTCGGAGAACAGGTCCCGGACCGGGTCGAGGTCCGGGCGGGACCGCCCGAGGATCGCCTGCGCGCGCGTGGTCCGCAGCACCCGCGCGCCGACCTCGTGCCGTTCCCGGTGGTAGCTGTCCAGCAGGCCGTCCGGGGCGTGCCCCAGCGCCGTGGCGGCCAGCTTCCAGCCCAGGTTCACCGCGTCCGCCAGCGCCACGTTCACCCCCACCGCCCCGGCCGGCGGGTGGACGTGCGCGGCGTCACCGGCCAGCACGACCCGGCCGTCGACGTAGCGGTCCGCCTGCCTGGCCGCGTCGGAGAACCGGGTGAGCCAGCGCGGGTCGCGCAGCCCGACCGGGCGGCCGAGCACGTCCTCCAGCACCTGCCGGAAGTAGGGCAGCCGCACCGGCTCGTCGCGGTCGGCGGGCGGGTCGGGCTCGTCGACCACGATCCGCACGTAGCCGGGTCGCGGGATCACGAACACCCCGCCGTGCGCGCCCTGGACCACCCCGTACGGCAGCTCGGCGGGGTCCTCCGGCTCCACGTCCGCGAGCAGGCCGAACCGGGTCGCGGCGGTGCCCGGGAAGCCGATCCCGGCGAGCTTGCGCACGGCGCTGCGGCTGCCGTCGCACCCGGCGAGGTAGTCGACCCGCCTGCGCCGGGGCTCCCCGTCGACCAGGACGGTCACGTCGACCCCGGCGCCGT
>NZ_JBFAAX010000673.1:0-3136 GCF_040639995.1 Actinosynnema sp. NPDC023658
CGGTGCTCGCGCTGTCGGGCACGACCAACGGCCGGATCGCCCACGAGGGCTTCGCGGCCCTGGAGGACCGGGTCGGCACGCCGCTGCGCCCGCTGGTGGAGCACGACCGCGCGCACCGCGTCACCTTCGCGGACACCCGGTCCCGCCCGGCGTCGGTGGTGACGAGCCCGGAGTGGTCCGGCGACGAGTCCGGCGGGCGCCGCTACGCGCCGTTCACCATCAACGTCGAGCACCTCAAACCGTGGCACACCCTCACCGGCAGGCAGCACTTCTTCCTCGACCACGACTGGGTGGCCGAGATCGGTGAGCAGCTGCCGGTGTACCGGCCGCCGCTGGACATGCACCGGCTGTTCGGCGAACCGCGGCTCGGACCCAACGGCCCCGAGGTGACCGTCCGGTACCTCACGCCGCACTCGAAGTGGTCGATCCACTCCGAGTACCAGGACAACCCGATCATGCAGACGTTGTCGCGCGGCGGGCCCGCGTTCTGGGTCAGCCCGGCCGACGCCGACGCCATCGGCGTCCGGGACAACGACTGGGTCGAGGCGGTCAACCGCAACGGCGTCGTGGTCGGGCGGGCCATCGTGTCCCACCGGATGCCCACCGGCACCGTGTTCCTCTACCACGCGCAGGAGCGGACGGTGAACGTCCCCAAGAGCGAGACCACCGGCAAGCGCGGCGGCATCCACAACTCCCTGACCCGGTTGCAGATCAAGCCGACCCACCTCGTCGGCGGGTACGGGCAGATGTCCTTCGCGCTCAACTACTACGGGCCGACCGGCAACCAGCGCGACGAGGTCACCGTGCTGCGCCGGCGCAGCCAGGAGGTGCGGTACTGATGCGGGTCATGGCGCAGCTGGCCATGGTGATGAACCTGGACAAGTGCATCGGGTGCCACACCTGTTCGGTCACGTGCAAGCAGACCTGGACCAACCGCGACGGGGTGGAGTACGCCTGGTTCAACAACGTCGAGACCAAACCGGGGCAGGGCTACCCGCGCCGCTACGAGGACCAGGAGCGGTGGCGCGGCGGGTGGAAGCTGCGGCGCGGTCGGCTGGTGCCCGCCGCGGGCGGTCGGCTGCGACGCCTGCTGTCGCTGTTCGCCAACCCCGACCTGCCGGACCTGGACGACTACTACCAGCCGTGGACGTACGACTACCGCACCCTCACCGACGCGCCGTTGGGCGAGGACACCCCGGTGGCCCGGCCGGTGTCCGCGATCACCGGCGCACCGACCGACGTCACCTGGGGTCCGAACTGGGACGACAGCCTGGGCGGTGCGCCCGAGCACGCGCCGGCCGACCCGATCGTGCAGCGGCTCGGCCGGGAGATCCGCTTCGACTACGAGCAGTCGTTCATGTTCTACCTGCCGCGCATCTGCGAGCACTGCCTGAACCCGACGTGCGTGGCGTCCTGCCCGTCCGGCGCGATGTACAAGCGCTCCGAGGACGGCATCGTGCTCGTGGACCAGGACCGCTGCCGCGGCTGGCGGATGTGCGTCTCCGGTTGCCCGTACAAGAAGGTGTACTTCAACCACAAGACCGGCAAGGCCGAGAAGTGCACGTTCTGCTACCCGAGGCTGGAGGTCGGCCAGCCCACGGTGTGCGCGGAGACCTGCGTCGGCCGGCTGCGCTACATCGGCGTGCTGCTCTACGACGCGGACAAGGTCGGGGCCGCCGCGAGCACCCCCGACGAGCAGCGCCTCTACCAGGCGCAGCTGGGCGTGTTCCTCGACCCGCACGACCCCGCCGTGGCGCGCGAGGCCGAGCGGGCGGGCATCCCGCACGACTGGATCACCGCGGCCCGGCGCTCCCCGGTGTACGAGCTGATCTGCCGCTACCGCGTCGCGCTGCCGCTGCACCCGGAGTACCGGACCATGCCGATGGTCTGGTACGTGCCGCCGCTGTCGCCGGTGGTGGACGCGTTGGCGGGCACGGGTTTCGACGGTGAGGAGGCGTCCAACCTGTTCGGCGCGATCGACACGTTGCGCATCCCGCTGGACTACCTCGCCGGCCTCTTCACCGCCAGCGACCCCGAACCGGTGCGGATGGCGCTGCGCAGGCTCGCCGCCATGCGGTCGCACATGCGCGCGGTCAACCTGGGCGAGCCACCGGACCCCGCCGGTCCGGCGAGGGTCGGCCTGGACGCCGACACGGTGGAGTCGATGTACCGGCTGCTGGCCGTGGCGAAGTACGAGGACCGGTACGTGATCCCGACCGCCGGCGTCGGCCAGGCGCACGACCTGGAGGGCATCGCGACCACGTGCAGCCTGGACACCGACGGGGGCCCCGGCATGACCGCGGGCGACGCGCCGGACGGGCGCACCGACCTGTTCGTCTGGCGTGACGGCGAACGCCCGGCCGGGCTGTTCCCGACCCTGCCCCGGGAGGCGCCGTGAGCGCGTCGCACGCGACCAGGGTGCGCTACCAGGTGGCGTCGCACTGCCTGCACTACCCCGACGACCTGCGCGAGCGGCTGCCCCTGCTGCGGCGCTGCCTGGACGAGGTGCCGGACGCCGGGCTGGGCGCCCTGCTCGACCACCTGGACCGCACGCCGCCGGTCGAGGCCGCCCGGCACTACGTCGAGGTGTTCGACACCAAGGCCGACCGGTGCCTGCACCTGACCTGGTACACCGACGGCGACACCCGCAGGCGCGGCGGCTCGCTGGCCGCGCTGAAGCAGGAGTACCGGCGGCACGGCTACTCGCTGGCCGAGGACGAGCTGCCCGACTACCTGCCCGTGCTGCTGGAGTTCGCGGCGCTCACCGGCGAGCCGGGCACGCGGCTGCTGGCCGGGTACCGCCCGGCGATCGACCTGCTGCACCGCAACCTGCGGCCCCTGGACACCCCGTACGCGGCCGCCGTGGCAGCCGTGCTGACCGCCGTGCCGGTCCGCGACGACGCCCGCCGGGTCGCCGCCGACGCACCGGTCGAGCAGGTCGGGCTGGAACCGGTCCTGCTCGGCTACCCCACCCGACACCCGGAGTCGACCCGATGACCCCCGACCTGCTGCTGTGGGTGGTGCTGCCCTACGTCACGATCACCGTGCTCGTCGGCGGCACCGCGTGGCGCTACCGGCACGACCGGTTCGGGTGGACCACTCGCAGCTCCCAGCTGCACGAGTCCCGGCTGCTGCG
>NZ_JBFAAX010000674.1:0-3134 GCF_040639995.1 Actinosynnema sp. NPDC023658
CGTCGGCGTGCCCCCGGACCTCCGCAGCAGCTGCGAGTCGTAGCACTCGGGCACCGCCGAGATGACCGCGCCGACCACGGCGGACGACGACCCCGCCCGGGAGGGGGGCCGGGTCGACCCGCGTCGGAGAGGCGGTAGGCGCCGCACCAGGAGCGCCCAGCCCGGTCGAGGCCGTGCCTCCGGGGAAGCAGCACGAGGTTCCCGGTCCCTTCCGCGCGGATCCAAGCCTCTCCCCCTCGCCTGAGCCCCCTGCCCGGCGGACACCGCTCTCGGGCCACGACGGTCCCCGTGCGCACCGCCGCAGTGGTCATGTCGGGACGTGCCCGGGTCGGGATCTTGATCGCGACCGGGAACCGGCCTAGTTCGCCTCGCCCGTCAGCGCGAACGACCGCAGCCGCCGGGTCGCCCCGACCGTGCCCACCACGACGAACACCGAGGCCATGATCAACGCGGTCGGCACCGACATCGTCGAGGAGATCAGCGGGGTGTCACCGATCGCGTCCGCGATGGCCGTCGCGTGCTGGCGGATGCTGAACACGCGGGCACCGTCGACGAACGACACCAGCAGGTTCTCCCACAGCACGATGTAGACGAGGCCGACCGCGACCGGCCGCTTGGTCATCACGCTCAGGGCCAGGAACACCGCGCTGTAGGCCAGCGCGCCCAGCGCCGTGCCGACGACCAGGCCGACCGCCAACGTGCCGGAGCCCGCGACCAGGGCCCCGATGGCCAGCGGCGTGGCAGTGGCCGCGGTGGTCACCAGCCACGCCACCAGGAGCTTGGACAGGATGATCTCCGAGCGCGGCAGCGGCTTGGTGATCAGGTGCGTGATGGTGCCGTCGTCGATCTCCAAGCCGAGCACGCTGCTGCCGACGATCAGCGCGGTCAGCGGCAGGATGACCGCCAGTCCGAGGTTGGAGAACACGAGCGGACCCCAGTCGGACGGGCTCACGTGCGCGTCCTCGCTGGAGGCGCCCAGGAAGGTCATGCCGATCAGGATGATCGGCATGGGGAGCAGCAGCAGCACGCGCTTGCGGCCGAGCAGTGCCCTCGCCGTGAGGCGGATGATCGTCGCGTTCATGTGGTCACCAGGTAGGAGAAGACCTTCTCGAGGGACTCGTCCGAAGGCAGGATCGTGGTCAGCCGGATGTCCTGCGCCTTGGCGAGCTTGGCCAGGGCGCGGGTGAACGTGCCGTAGTCGCTGGTGTGCACCTGCAGGCCCGCCTCGGCGAGGCTCACCCCGGAGACGGACGGCTCGGCCATCAGCGCCGTCGCGAGGAGCCGGTCGTCGGAGGAGGCGATGGTGAACACGTGCGGGCGGGTGGTCATCAGCCGCCGGATGTGCCGGTAGTCGCCGGAGGCGGCGAGCCTGCCCGCCACGATCACCTGCACGGTGCCGGAGAGCTGCTCGACCTCCTCCAGGATGTGCGAGCTGAACACGATGGTCCGCCCCTCCCGGGCCATGTCGTCGAGCAGCTCCATCATGTGCATCCGCTGCCGGGGGTCCATGCCGTTGAACGGCTCGTCGAGCAGCAGCACGTCCGGGCTGTGCACCAGCGCCGCGGCGACCCGGCTCCGCTGGCGCATCCCCTTGGAGTAGGTGGAGATCCGGCGGTCCTGCGCGTCGCGCAGGTCCACGGTCTCCAGCGCGGCGCGGGCGGCCGACGCCGGGTCGGGGAGCTTGTGCAGCTCGGCGGCGGCCAGGACGAACTCCCACGCGGTGAGGAACCCCGGCACGCTCTCCCGCTCGGTCACCAGGCCCAGCTTGCGGTACACGGCGGGGTTGGCCCACGCGGGCTCACCGCCGATGACGACCTCGCCCTGCGACGGGGCCAGCAGCCCCGCCATCAGGTGCAGCACGGTGGTCTTGCCCGCGCCGTTGGGTCCGAGCAGGCCGGTCAGGCCGGGACCGATGGACAGGGTCACGTCGTTGACCGCGACCACGTTGCCGTACCAGCGGGAGACGCCGGTGAGTTCGACGGTGTTCATGACTTCATCCCCTTGTACCGCCACACCGCGGCCAGCGTGCCGAGCGCGGCCAGCACGACCGTGACCAGGCCGTACACCGGCCCGAACGAGCCGATCGACACCAGGCTGAGGTCCGCTCCGAACAGCCACTGGTCCACGCCGTTGAGCAGGCTCGCCGGGTCGAGCAGCCCAGCCAGCCGGCCGAGCGCCCCGGAGTCCACCTCGCGCAGGAAGCCCGAGATCGGGGCGGTGAGCAGGAAGACACCGATGATCATGCCGGTGGCGAACACCCGACGTCCCGACAACGAGGCGATCGGCAGTGCCACCGCCGCCAGCAGCACGGCGTGGATCACCGCGGCGAGGAGGCCGACGAGCAGCCCGCCGAGCTCCTCCAGCACTCCCGGGACGCCGTCGTCGGTGCCGAAGGCCATGCCGAGGAACATGATCAGCATCGGCACGGCGAACAGCAGGAACGTCGCGGTGGCCAGCGCGGCGACCTTGGTCAGCGCGTAGCTCGACCGGCTCAGCGGGCGCGACAGGTACAGCTGCACCAACTTCGTGTGCAGGTCGACCGACACCAGCTCGGGCGCGACCACGGCGACGAACACCGTCGCGGCGAACGTGAAGGTGGAGGCGATGCCGACGTAGTCGAGCACCGGTTCGGGCATCTGGCTGTTGATGAACACGATGATCAGCGAGGCGAGGCCCGCCACGCCGATCAGCCCGATCGGCAGCACCTTCGCCCACGGGCTGCGGCCGAGGCCGTAGGCGCTGCGGACGCTGTGGACGTACAGCGCGCGGGCCGAGTAGCCGGAGCCGAGCCTCGGGCCGGTGTAGCGCTGGTAGCCGATGTCGTGGATGACGCCTGACTCAGACATGGGACACCTCCTGGGCCGGGCGGTCGCGGAACAGGTCGGCAACCTGGTGCCGCTGGCGTTCGAGCCGGTGCAGGGAGAGGTCGAGGTCCGCGACGGCGTCCCGGATGAGGTCGTACACCGCGCCGCTGTCCTCCCCCAGGCGGATGGTCAGCACGCGGTTCTCCCGGCGCACGTCCAGGCCCCCGGCGACGAGCGCGGCGGCGAGGTGGTCGGCGCCCTCGTCGATCTCGACGACGAGCAGGACCTTCTGCTCGGTCATCGCGGACAGCGTCGCCCAGCGCAGGAGCG
>NZ_JBFAAX010000675.1:0-3133 GCF_040639995.1 Actinosynnema sp. NPDC023658
CCCCGCCCGCCTCACCGGCTCCCCGGAACACCCTCGCCGGCGCCCGCACCTCCGGGCCCCGGGAGGACCGGGGACCGGACGCCGTCCACACCGGACTAGCCCGGCGACCTCTCCTGGCCTCGGCCGAGCAGCACCAGCGCGGCGCAGATGAGCACCGTGTTCTTCACCACGAACTCCCCGTTCGCGGTCAACAGCAGGGGGTTGCCCCCGGTGATCACGAGGGCGGGCGCCTGGACGAAGACCACGAACGTCCCGACCAGGTGGGCCACCACGGCGACCAGCGTCAGCCGAGGCAGCCGCCCGAGCAGCAACACCACCCCCAGCCCGACCTCGAACCACCCCAGCGCGGGCACCAGGAACCCCGGGTCGACCCACGGCACGGCGGCCGAGACGAGCGCCGCGACCGGCGACGAGCCGGTCACCTTCAGCAGTCCGAACCAGACGAACACCACCGCGATCGAGATCCGCAAGGCCGGCACGGCCAAGCGGTCCAGCTGCACCGACGTCCTGGTCCGCTCCCCCCAGCGGGCCGACACCTCAGTCGCCCAGCGGGTTGAGCAGGTCGGCCTTGCCCTCGAACGCGAACAGCAGCAGGTCCGTCATCCGGAACGTCTGCGAGTCCGGCCCGAACGTCGGCCGCCACGACGGTTCGCGGACGATCGACGTGCGGCTGCCCTCCATGGCGCGGTGGAACACCTCGGCCACGATCCGGCCGCCCACCGCACCGAGCCGCCCGTTGTTCAGCTCCGCCTCGCGCAGCACGTAGAACCACAACGGGGTCGCGGCGGTCACCGCGGCCTTCTGCGCGTCGGCCAGCGAGTCCAGGGTGACGCCCTGGTTGCCGACCAGCACCTGCTCGTCGGTCAACGGCGGCACGCCCAGGAACTCCGCCATCTGCTGCCCGCTGGCCAGCCGGACCATGTTCGCCCGGGTCAGGTTGCGGAACGCCAGGTTGCGCTGGATCTCCGGGAACGTGCTGCCGCGCCCGCCGAACGTGCCCGCGGGCAGCTGGGTCAGCGGGTTGACCAGCAGGCTGTCGACCCGCTTGGTCACGTTGCCGCCGCCTGCCGCCGGCGGAGCGAGGTCCGGCCGGTCGGCCTCGGTGAAGTCGTACAGCCGGCGGAAGTCCGCGATCCAGTTGGTGGGCAGCGTGTCCACCGTGCCGGAGTTCGGGTTGTCCAGGTCCGGCAGCGCCGAGCCGGGGTCGAAGTTGCCCGAGGTCCCGGTGAAGACGAACAGCAGGAACAGGGTCGCGATGCCCCCCGGCCCGGCCGAGTTGAACACCCGGTTCCACTGGTACGCGCCCCGGATCATGCTGTGGCCCAACCGGTAGGCCGCCACCGAGAACTCCAGCGGCATGGTGGGCCGCAACCCGTGCGGCGCCTTGCCGCGTCCCGGCGCCTCGAAGAAGCGGCGACCGTTGGTGAACACGTCGTCCACGATCGCCGGGTCGACGATCCGCGGCAGGAAGTCGGTCCGCAGCATCCACTGGTAGTGGCGCACGACCTCCTGCCGTGCCGCGGTGAACAGCCGCTGCCCGGTCAGCCCGCGCAGCGCCAGCTCGTCCACCACCCGGTTGTGGAACCTGATGAACGCCAGGTGGGTCTGCGCGACGACGAGGTTCTCGTCGTTGCGCGTGTCCGGGATCAGCGGGCGACGCCGGTCGGCGCCGGTGGTGCCCGCCGCACCGAACCTGGGCAGGTCGAACCCCTCCAGCGCCACGTTGACCCGCTCGTCCGGGAACGGCGTCGGCGAGGTGGTGCCGACCTTCAGCTTCACGCCGTCGGCGGCGTAGAAGACCCGGTCGGTGCGGTCGACCGGGCCGCGGCCGTACACCGAGTCCAGGTCCAGCGCGGGTGAGCGGCCCTGCATCAGGTCGTCGAGGTTGACGTCCTCCCCGAGCTGCGCCTCGGTGCGGTCCATGGTCAGGTCGTGGTCGACGAACTGGCCGAGGTAGGTGAAGCCCGCCGGCACCGGCGGTCCCGCCGAGTCCGGCTGCGGCACGGCCGCCGTCATGGCCGTGGCCAAGGCGGTCCTGGTCTCCTCGTCCAGCTGGGACCCCTCCGGTCCGAGCCGGGAGAAGCGGAACCGCCGCAACTCCTCCACGGTGAGCGGCTGGCGGGTCGTCGCCTCACCGTTGCGGTCGAACTCGAGCACTCCCTCGCCTACGACGAAGAAGCTGTTCGTACCGTGCTGCTTCATAGACCCCCCCAGGTCTGTGTTCCCCGGGATCACCGGGCAGGACGAGCGCACCCCCTGTGGTCGCCCTGTACTTACACAGGTACCAGCCGGTGTCGATGAGATACACGGACTAACGCGCTGAGCTGCTTGCTCTAGTCCACGTCGGCGGGCAAGCCACTGGTAGGGGGATTCCTGAGAGATCCTGTGAATCGCCGCCTGTTCCGGACGTCACACCGTGCCCGACCGCACCGAGCCGAGGGGTGCGCGCGGCCTTCGACGACGACGTCTAGCGGGTGCCGCGGGTGGTCCGGTCGATCGACCAGGTCGCTCAGGTGCCGGTGGAGGTCGTGTTGCGCTGAGGGGCGGTCGTGTCTCGCCGGGGCGCGGAGGCGTTGCGGGCGGTGGACGGGCTGAGTCGGTTCATCACGGCCAGGTACGAGGTGGGGAACAGGCGGGCGAGGAGGTCGGGCGCGACGGCGGTCCACGCGATCAGCACCCGGCCCTTGCGCTTCTCGACGCCGTGCAGGATCCGCTCCGCCGCCTTGTCCGGCGGGTAGGTGAGGAGCTTGGCGAAGCTCTCCTTGCCCTGCGCCGCCTCGGCCTCGCTCACCCCGGACGCCACCCGCGCGGTCTCCGCGATCCTGGTGCGGATGCCGCCCGGGTGGACGCAGGTCACGCCGACGCCCCGGTCGGCCAGCTCGTGCCGCAACGACTCGGTGAACCCGCGCAGCGCGAACTTGCTGGCCGCGTAGGCCGTCTGGCCGGGCGGCGCGATCAGCCCGAACAGGCTCGACACGTTGACCACGTGGCTGCCCGGCGACTCCAGCAACCTCGGCAGCAGCAGGCGGGTCAACGCGACCGGCGCGCGGAAGTTGACGTCCATGACCCAGTCGAACTCCTCGGCGTTCTCCTGGTCGAACGTGCCGCCGAGGGCCACGCCGGCGTTGTTCAC
>NZ_JBFAAX010000676.1:0-3125 GCF_040639995.1 Actinosynnema sp. NPDC023658
GCCAGACCGACGCTGCCCGACCTGCCCGGCAACCGCAGCTGGGCGAAGCCCGGTGCCGCGTAGGGCGTCACTGACTCCAGCAGGTGATCGGCCACGGCCTCCCAGTGCGCCCGGGTCCACCCCGTGTACGGCGACGAGAAGCCATCGACGGGAGGAAGTCGACGGGGGAGAGCAGACGCGGTTAAAACGTTTGCACACACTATTGACAGCCTTCCGTAGGCCTGATTGCCTGCCTAATTGTAGTAACCGTTTCAACCCCGAAAGCAGCTCGACCCCGCCGCCACCCACCCCCGCACCGATCCCGGGAACGGAACACATGGACACCACGACAGGACACCCCTCCACCGGTGTGAGCCGCAGAACCGTGCTGGCGGGCATGGGCGCGGCGGTCGCCGCCGCCTCCGGCGTGCTCGGCACGGTGACCGAGGCGACCGCGGCCACGCCGTCCGGCCGGACGGTGTACAACATGAACCCCTTCTGGCGGTTCACCCAGCAGGACGTGCCGAACGCGCAGGCCGAGTCGTTCGACGACTCCGCCTGGGCCAAGGTCAGCGTGCCGCACACGTACAACGACGTCGACTCGTTCGACAACTACATCACCAGCTCGGGCGAGTCCGCCGTCGCGATGCAGATCACCTGGTACCGCAAGCGGTTCACGCTGCCCGCCGAGCGAGCCGGGTCGAAGGTGCTGATCGAGTTCGAGGGCATCCGCCAGGCCGCGACGGTCTACGTCAACGGCGTCCAGGTCGGCCTGTACGAGTACGGCGTGACGCCGTTCGGGTTCGACATCACCGCCCAGGTGCGGTTCGGGACCGAGAACGTGATCGCGGTCAAGGCCGACAACACCAAGTGGCGGCCCGAGCAGTCCACCAACACCTCATTCGAGTGGGACAGCCGCGACTTCAACCCCACCTACGGCGGCCTGACCCGCAGCGTCCGGCTCTACGTCCTGCCCAAGACCTACTTCACCCTCCCGCTCTACACGAACCTGCGCACGACCGGCACGTACGTCTACGCGTCGGACTTCTCCATCGCCGGCGGCACGGCCACGGTCACCGCCGAGGCGCAGGTGCGCAACGAGCAGACCACCGCCCGCACGATCACCGTGTCGGCCACCGTGGTCGACTCCGCCGGCAACGCGGTCCAGACCCTCACCGGCGGCCCGGTCACCCTCGCGGCCGGGCAGACGCAGACCGTGAAGGTCGGCGGCACCGTGAGCGGGCTGCGCTTCTGGGAACCGGGCAACCCGCACCTCTACACCGTCGAGGTGGTGCTGCGGGAGGGCGGCGCGGTGCTGGACGCCCACCCGGTCCGCACCGGGTTCCGGAAGGTGGCGCTGCGCGGCGGCACGAGCAGCGGCGGCGTCCACATCAACGACAAGTACGTGTTCCTGACCGGTTACGCGGTCCGCGCCACCAACGAGTGGGCCGCGATCGGCGGCGCCGTGCCGGAGTGGATGACCCAGCTCGACGGCCGGATGATCCGCGACAGCAAGGCCAACCTCATCCGGTGGATGCACATCTCCGCCCCGCCGGCCAACATCCGGATGACCGACCAGCACGGCATCGTGTCGATCCAACCCGCGGGCGACAAGGAGGCCGACAAGACCGGCCGCCAGTGGGACCAGCGGGTCGAGGTCATGCGCGACTCGATCATCTACTTCCGCAACAACCCCAGCATCCTGTTCTGGGAGGCGGGCAACAACTGGATCACCGTCGAGCACATGACCCAGATGACGAACCTGCGCAAGACCTGGGACCCGCACGGCGGTCGGGCGATGGGCTGCCGGGCCATCAGCGACGACCCCGGCTACGGCGGCACGGCCGTCGTGGACGCCGCGGAGTGGGTCGGCACCATGCTCAACCGGCACTACTCGGTCTACGCCCGCGACCGCAAGCCGATCATCGAGTGCGAGTACACCCGCGACGAGGCGCCCCGCCGCGTGTGGGACGACTTCTCGCCGCCGGACTTCGGTTACAAGACCGGGCCGGACGTCACCTGGCACTGGCAGTCCGAGCAGTTCGCCGGCCCCGTCGCCGCGTCGACCCGCGGCGAGTTCTGGCGCCAGCGCATCCAGGGGCCGGGCGACCGCCGCTACTCCGGCGCGGCGGCGTTGATCTGGGCCGACTCCAACCAGCACGGCCGCCAGTACGGGTGGGAGTGCGCCCGCCTGTCCGGCCGGGTGGACGCGGTGCGCATCCCGAAGGAGTCCCTGCACACCTACCGCGTCATGCAGAGCGACACGCCCGACATCCACGTCATCGGGCACTGGACCTACCCCGCGAACACCACCAAGACCGTGCACGTCATGGCCTCGGCGCAGGTCCGCCGGGTGCAACTGCTGGTCAACGGCGTCCAGGTCGGCAACAGCACCGCGCCCACCGACGACTTCCTGCACTCGTTCCCCTCGGTGCGCTGGCAGTCGGGCACCGTCACGGCCGTCGGGTACGACTCGGCCGGCCGCGAGGTGGTGCGCGCCTCGAAGACGACGACCGGCGCGGCCGTGGCGCTCAAGCTCACCCCGTACACCGCGCCGGGCGGCCTGCTGGCGGACGGGAGCGACATCGCGTTCTTCGACGTCGAGGCCGTCGACGCGCAAGGTCGCCGGATGCCCACCCACCAGGCGAGGGTCGACTTCACCCTCACCGGGCCCGGCACGTTCCTCGGCGGGTTCAACCCGGGCAAGCCCGGCAGCGTCCACAAGTCGTACGTGGACACCGAGGCGGGCATCAACCGGGTGTTCCTCCGGGCCTCGCGCACCGCGGGCGCGCTCACCCTGCGCGCCACAGCCGGCGGCCTGACCGAGGCCACCGCCACGGTCACGTCCACCGCGATCTCCCTGCCCGGCGGTCTCACCACGGTGATGCCCGTCGGTTACTGAGCGCGGTGCGCCGCCCGACGCCGGGCGGGCCGGTGGTCAGTCCGTCGGGCCGCCCCGGAGTTCCAGGGCGAGCTGCGTGGCGTCCACGTTGCGCAGCGCGTGGGACAGGACCTCGGCGTCGAACGCGCCGTCGTCGCGGGCGTCCAGGAGGGCGTCGCGCTGGGCGGTGAGCACCGACAGCCGGTGCTGCCGCTCCGAGGCGCCCTCCTCCCGCGGGGTGCCCTGGGAGACCTCGCGGAGGAGG
>NZ_JBFAAX010000677.1:0-3125 GCF_040639995.1 Actinosynnema sp. NPDC023658
CGCCGGTCGGGATGCCGTTCGCGCCGACCGTGACGCTGACCGCGCCACCGGCCGCCGACCCCGTGATCGAGACGCGCTGCACCTCGTCCGCCATCGCGCGGTAGCGGGCGGCCTTCTGCTCGGCGTCGCGCTCCCACTGGTCCACGGCGCGTTCGGCAGCCGTCAGCGGATCCGACATGACCGCTCCCTCCGACCAGGGACCTGGAACCACGAATGGTGCTCGAAGTCCGACCCGGGAACACCGCGTCGCCGAAAGCTCACCTCATCGGCGCAGCGGTATTCCGCCGCCGCCGGGAATCGAGCGGTGATCCCGATCGGCCTTGCGCAAGCTTCCGCAACCCGGTCCGGTCGTGCGAGCCGGACCGCGTCCCGGCGGGGGCAGGGGTTGCGCCCGACAGGCCAAATCCGCGGTTGCGCCTGGACAGCGGCTGGTCGTGCGGGTGCGACGGCGCTCACGCTGCACCAAGCCACAACCGCCCCCGACGAAGGAGCCCCCGCATGACGCCCAGCACCCGCTCACGGAGACGCTTGACCAACCTCGTCGCCCTCACGCTCGCCGCGTTCCTCGGCGCGTCGTTGGCGGCCACCCCCGCGCAGGCGGCTTACGGCGCACCGCAACCGGTCGACATCCAGCTCACCGGCTACTCGTCGTCCGGGTACGCGACCAAGGTCGGCCGCCTGGTCGGCTCGGTGCGGTTCGACGACGGCAACTCCCTCTACCGGCTGGACCTCACGCTGTGCCGCCAGTCCAGCTACGTCAGCACGAAGCTCACCGTCACCGTCAACGGCGCGGCCCACCAGTGGTACTCGCGCGAGGACGGCTACCGGCCCGAGGCGTGCGGCGGCGGGCACGGCCTGTCCGGCGTGGTCAACGTCGACGTGCCGTACGGCGGTGTGGTGCAGAACGTCGGGCTCGTCTACGAGGGGCTGCTGTTCGACGGCTCGACGGCCAAGCCGGTGGTCCGCAGCGCGTTCTACGACAACCCGTTCAACTGAGACCGGGCGCGGCGCGGGGGTGCCGCCCCACTCCCGCGCCGCGAACCACCCCGACGACGTGCACGTCACGCCGGCCCGGTGGCATTCGGGAACGGCGCACCGGACCGTCAGTCGTACTTGTCCTGGTTGAGGAAGCGGGCGAAGCCGCGCCACGAGTTCGCGCCCATCACACCGTCGATCGGGCCGGTGTAGCCCCAGCGCGCGGCCAAGCGCTGCACCGCCGCCCACGTGTTGCCGCCGGGCACGCCGTCGATCGGACCCGTGTAGCCGTAGGCGCGCATGGCGCGTTGCAGCGCCGCGTAGGTGTTCGCCCCCGGCACGCCGTCGATCGGGCCGGTGTAGCCCTGTTCGGCGCGCAGCCAGTTCTGCGCGCGCTGCCACATGATCGTGCCGGGGACGCCGTCCTGCTCGGTGGAGGTCTTCGGCAGGCCGGTGCCGCCGGTGCCGAG
The DNA here is from genome assembly GCF_040639995.1 of Actinosynnema sp. NPDC023658. Lineage (NCBI taxonomy): Bacteria > Bacillati > Actinomycetota > Actinomycetes > Pseudonocardiales > Pseudonocardiaceae > Actinosynnema > Actinosynnema sp. NPDC023658. The sequence goes on from NZ_JBFAAX010000677.1 coordinate 1,446, forward strand.
GTAGGTCAGCGGGTTGATGCGCGTGCCGCTCGGGTCGATCATGTGCCAGTGCAGGTGCGGGCCGGTGGACGAGCCCGAACCCGGCGCCCCGACCGCGCCGCCGGACAGCCCGACGACCCCGCCCATGCCCACCCGCGTGCCGTTGGACAGCAGGAACTGTGACAGGTGCAGGTACTGGGTGCGGTAGCCGTTGTCGTGCTGGATGGTGACGGTGTGCCCGCCGGTGCCGTTGTTCGGGATGTTGGTGACGACACCGCCGCCCGCCGCGGGCAGCCGCGTGCCGACGGCCATGCCGAAGTCGATGCCGCCAAGCGAGCCGCTGTTCAGGTGGTCCTGCCAGGTGCCGGTGATCCGGTAGCCGGTGAAGGGGTGGTAGAACCCCGGCACGGCGGCGGAGGCCACGCCCGCCGACGCCACGCCGATCGCGCTCGCGACACCGGCCGCCACCGTCCCGGACAACAACGCCCGCCTGCTGATCCCGTCGTAGGTCATCGACCGAACGTAGGTCCGGTGGCCGCGCGCTGACATCGTGTGTTCGACCGACGGCCATTCGGGTGGGTGGTGCCGGTGAGCGGGTGGTGCGCGACCGGATCGGCTAACGGCCGGGAGCGCCGCACGACCTCACCACCGTGCCCGATCCCGGAGGAGGCCCGTCCATGAGGCTGTCACGACTGGTGCGCGGCGTGGTGGTGGCGGTGCTGGCGAGCGCCGCGCTGTCCGCGACGCCGGCGCACGCGGCGACCGTCGAGCAGGTCTGCGTCGGCACGGAGGTCACCACCTTCGACCCGCCGCTGACCTTCACCCGGCGGCCGACCACGATCACCGTGAGCGGCCTGTTCCCCACCTGCACGAACGTCGGCGCGGTGACCGGGACCTACGCCGAGGCGTTCGACCTGCCCGCGTCCTGCCTGGTGTTGTTCGACTCCGGGCCGGCGCAGCGCACGTTCACGTGGGGTGGCGTGGTGGCGCCGAGCGAGTTCCAGTACAACGCCACCTCCAACGTGGTCGGCGCGACCGTCACCACCACGAACACCGGGGTGATCACGTCCGGTGGCTTCGCGCCCGCCGGGGCGGTGCAGGTGGTCAGCCTGGTCACGCCGAACGCCGCCCAGTGCCTGACCGGCGGGGTGGCGAGCATGACGGGACCGACCACGCTCACCATCCAGCGGTGACGTGCCTCAGACCAGCCAGGGTGCGCCGGTGCCCGCCATGCTGCCGTGGAACGGGTGGCCCTCGGTGATCTCACCGCGCGCGACCGCGCCGCCGGTGAACGCGGAGGCGTAGACGGCCGCCACGAACTCCATGGTCACCCTCGTGTCGGCGGTGGAGACCGGCGGCGTCCCGCCCGCGTCCAAGGCGTCGAGGACGGCGACGAGCTGGGCGGTGTGGCCGCTCGGCGTGTCCGGTGGCCCGCTCGCCCACGCCGAGGCGACCTCCGGCGCGGTGGGCGCGGCCGTCAGGCTCCACTGCGCGTCCGAGTAGCCGTAGAGGTGCTCCAGGTCGACCGTGGCGCGTTCGAAGTCGAAGCGGAGCCGGCTCGTCTGGCGGGGCGAGACCAGCGAGTTGACCACGGTGGCGACCGCGCCGGACTCGAACCGCACGAGCGCGGCGGACACGTCCTCGGTGTCGGTCGGCCGGGCCTGGCGGGCGGCCTGCGCGGTGAGCCAGAACTCGTGCAGG
>NZ_JBFAAX010000678.1:0-3122 GCF_040639995.1 Actinosynnema sp. NPDC023658
CCCAGGTCGTATGTTCTGAGCGTTGAATTCAGGGTGCCTGAACGTAGGACTCTCGCGCTGTGAACGTAGGACTCTCGCGGTCTGGAGGTAGGACTCTCGCGTGGGGGGTGGCGGTCGGTGGGGGGAAGTAGGAGGATGGCGGGAGGCGCGTCTGGGAGCGGTCCCAGGCGGGTCGGTCAGTGGTGCCCGCACGGGGTGCGGAGTGGGTGGTCGAGCCCGAAATGCGCCGTTGACACTTAAGCGGTTAATTGCTTTGGTGTGGAGGCCTGCCGTGGGCAGGCGCGCTGCCCTGCGCTCGCTACGTCAACGTCGACAACCACGCGAGGTACTTCCATGCGCAAGCGATTCGCCTTGGTGGGCGCCGCCATCGCCGCCTTGGTCCTCTCCCTGCTCACGGCGATGCCGGCCCAAGCGGCCGCTGGGTTCACCGTGGGCAACGGGCGTCTGCTGGACGCCAACGGCAACGACTTCGTGATGCGCGGCATCAACCACGCGCACACCTGGTACGCGGACCGCACCACGCAGGCCCTCAAGGACATCAAGGCCACGGGTGCGAACACGGTCCGCGTCGTCCTCAGCTCGGGCGACCAGTGGACGAAGAACACCGCCGCGGACGTCTCCAACGTGATCAGCCAGTGCAGGACGAACAAGCTGATCTGCGTGCTGGAGGTCCACGACACCACCGGGTACCAGGAGCAGAGCGCCGCCGTCAGCCTGGACCGGGCGGTGGACTACTGGGTCAGCATCCAGAGCGCGCTGGCCGGCCAGGAGAAGTACGTCATCCTGAACATCGGCAACGAGCCGTGGGGCAACACCGGCTACACCGGGTGGACCGCCGCCACGAAGGGCGCGATCACGCGGCTGCGCTCGGCCGGCTTCCAGCACACGATCATGGTGGACGCGCCGAACTGGGGCCAGGACTGGGCCTTCACCATGCGGGACAACGCCGCCTCGGTGTTCGCGGCCGACCCGCAGAAGAACACGGTGTTCTCCATCCACATGTACGGCGTGTTCGACACCGCCGCGGAGATCAACGACTATCTGAACAAGTTCGTCGCGGCGAAGCTGCCGATCGTGGTCGGTGAGTTCGGCAACAACCATTCCGACGGCGACCCCGACGAGGACACGATCTTCGCCACGACCCAGTCGTTGAAGCTGGGCTACATGGCGTGGTCGTGGTCCGGCAACGGCGGCGGCGTCGAGTACCTCGACCTGGTGACCGGCTTCAACGCCGCCCAGCTGACCACGTGGGGCCAGCGCGCGATCAACGGCGCGAACGGCATCAAGGCCACCTCGCGCGAGGCCAGCGTCTACGGCGGTGGCACCGACCCGACCGACACCACCGCGCCGTCCACCCCCGGCACGCCCACCGCGTCCGGCGTCACGTCGTCCAGCGCCACCCTGTCCTGGACCGCGTCCACGGACAACGTCGGCGTCAGCGGCTACGACGTGGTGCGGGTCAGCGGCACCGCGGAGACCGCGGCGGGCAGCTCCGGCACCAACTCCACGACCGTCACCGGCCTGTCGGCCAACACCGCCTACACCTTCGCCGTCTACGCGCGGGACGCGGCGGGCAACCGCTCCACCCGCTCCGGCACGGTGAACGTGACCACCCTGGCCGGTGGCGGCGGCCCCGCGGCCTGCGCGGTCACCTACAAGGTCACCGGCCAGTGGCAGGGCGGTTTCCAGGGCGACGTGAAGATCGCCAACACCGGCACCGCCGCGGTGAACGGCTGGACCCTGCGCTGGACCTGGGCCAACGGCCAGACCGTGAGCCAGTCGTGGGGTGCCACCACCACCCAGTCCGGCACGACGCTGAGCGCGACCAACGTGTCCTACACCGGGAACATCCCGGCCAACGGCTCGGTCAGCTTCGGCTTCATCGGTTCGTGGAACGGCAGCAACTCGGTGCCGACCGCGTTCACCCTCAACGGCGCAACCTGCAGCGCGGCCTAGGAGTCCGGGATGTCGAGAAGAACCGCTGTCGCGGCGCTCTTAGCCGCTCTCTCCACGCTCGTCGGCCTCCTGGTGGCCGCGCCCGGTCAGGCGGTCGAGGCCGCCGCGCCGACGCGGATCATGGCGCTGGGCGACTCGATCACCGGGTCGCCCGGCTGCTGGCGGGCGTTGCTGGACCGCGACCTGCGCGCGGCCGGGCACACGGACATCGACTTCGTGGGCACGCTGCCCGGTGACGGCTGCGGGTTCGCCTACGACAGCCAGAACGAGGGTCACGGCGGCGCGCTGGTCACCGCGGTGGCCGACCAGAACCAGCTCGTCGGGTGGCTGGCCGCCACCAACCCGAACGTGGTGATGATGCACTTCGGGACCAACGACGTGTGGAGCAACCGGTCGACCGCGACCATCCTGGCCGCCTACGGCAAGCTGGTCGACCAGATGCGGGCGAACAACCCGAGCATGAAGGTGCTCGTCGCGAAGATCATCCCCATGGCGGCGAGCGCGTGCGCGGAGTGCCCCCAGCGGGTGATCGACCTGAACGCGGCGATCCCGGCCTGGGCGGCGGGCAAGTCCACCGCGCAGTCGCCGGTCACCGTGGTCGACCAGTGGACCGGGTTCAACTCCGGCTCGGACACCTACGACGGCGTGCACCCGAACGCGTCCGGTGACCGCAAGATCGCGGACCGGTGGATCCCGGCCGTGGTGGCCGCGTTGAACGGCACCACCCCCACGTCCACCACGACCACGACAACAACAACGACCACCACTACTACAACGACCGGCACGACCACCACTACTACAACGACCGGCACGACCACCACGTCCATCCCGCCGACCGAGTGCGGGGTGCTGATCAGGATCACGAACCAGTGGCCGGGCGGGTTCTCGGCCGAGATCGAGATCCGCAACGGCAGGACGACCGCGACCGCGGGCTGGCGCGTCCAGTTCGACTTCCGGGCGGGCATGGCGGTGTCGCAGGGCTGGAACGGCACGTTCAGCCAGAGCGGCACCACCGTGACGGTCACCAACACGTCCTGGAACGCCGTCATCCAGCCCGCGGCCACGATCAAGGTCGGGTTCAACGGCACGGGTGACGCGAGCAGCTGGATCCCCCCGAAGCCGCTCTGCTCGCTGACGTGACGGCGTATCGCGGTTGTGCCCGGCCC
>NZ_JBFAAX010000679.1:0-3119 GCF_040639995.1 Actinosynnema sp. NPDC023658
GACGAGGGTGTTCCAGAATCCCGACGAGGACCTGAAGTACATCTCCGACGAGGTCGTGAAGTTCATCGACGTCCGCTTCAGCGCGGACAGCCACGTGCCGGCCTCGCGGTGGTCGGACGTGTCGACCACGCCCGTGTGCACGAAGAAGTCGTGCTGGCGCCAGTAGGCGTTGTGGGAGGCGTAGTCGCCGCTCGCCGCGCCCCGGCTGCGGCCGTAGCTGTCCAGGCCGAGGCCCTCGTAGCCGCCGAAGTCGTCCGAGCCGGAGATGTCGTCCGCGTTCTCCTCACCGGAGTACGCGCCGTAGAACCACCCCTTCGACAGGATGCCCTCGCGGCCGTCGGTCAGGTCGGACGCCCCGTTGTCGCGCGAGGCCGTGTAGAAGCGCTGCAGGCCCGTGCCGACCTCCGCCACGCCCGCCTCCGAGGTCACCGGCGACTCCAGCAGCACGTCGCTGGACTTCGAGCTCAGCCAGTTGAGCGACCAGTTCGCGTACTGCCAGTGCGTCGGGACGATGTCGGCCAGGTCCTGCAGCTCGTAGGTCGTCCGCTTGACCTGCTGCCACGACGTCGAGGAGCCGTTGTCGAGCCGGCTCGCCAGGCCGTAGGCCGTCGCGGAGGTGATCGGCTGCGCCCGCCACGCGGACACGGCGGACGCGTCGGCCTCCGGCACGAAGACGTAGTGGACGTTCTTCTCGCTGGCGTTGTTGATGTCCACCTCGGCCTTGCTCGTGCTGTTCATGCTCGCCGCGATGGTGCTCCACGCCGTCGTGGCGAAGCGCAGCTCGTGGCCGTGGGTGGCGATCGTCGGCCCGTCGAAGTTGCTGCCGTCCGCCTGCCACACCAGCAGGTGCTTGCCGGTCGCGGTGGTCATGAACTTCACCGCGCTGTCGGTCGAGCGGCGCATCACGTGGTCCTTGTGGTGCGTGACCGTGGCGTGGGAGAAGTTCTCGCCCGCGCCGCCCGGCGTGCCGGTGACGCCGCGCACGACGATCTCGATGCGCTCCCAGTCGTGGATCTCCGCGAAGTCCTTGTCGGCCGCGTTGTAGACGTGGTACAGCAGGACGATGTTCTTCGCCCCGTTCTCGGTGTACTCGATCAGCGCCGTGTAGAGGGTCGGGCGGATGCGCCAGCCGCTGTAGGCGCCCGCGACGTACTGGTTGACGTTGCGCCAGTTCGTCCGGTTGTCGGCGAAGTTGCCGTCCCGGTCGAAGTCGTAGTTCGACAGCCAGTCCGTGCCCTCCTGGCTGTTGTTCTCGTCGCCCCGCTTGAAGATCAGCGGCGCGTAGTACTGCAGGTACGCCTGCCGCTGCGCCGTCGTCAGGGTCCACGGGGCCGCCGCGGCGCTCCCCGCTCCCGGCCACGCCAGGGCTGTCGTCACGAGCAGCGCGGCCAGCAGACCGCGTAAACCTCTGAGCACTTCGCACGTCCCTTCACGTCGAGCCCACATCCCCCGTCATGCGTACCCGCCGCGTCGGGCGCGGCGGAGGTGCGACTTCGGGGAAACCCGCACACCCTTCGGTCCCGTTCCGCCGTGCGCCCCAGTCGCCCGCTTCTGATCAGCGCGCGCGGAGCCGCATTGTTGCGTGATCGCAGAAAAATGATTGCGGAGTCCGCGTTGTCGGTGCATGATTGGCGCACACCACGAGACGAGGGGTCGGGATGATGTCGAGCACGGGGGAGCGGGGGTCGAAGCGAATGCGCCACCGCGCGGAGATGCTCGCCACGTGTCCGTCCCCCGACCGGTGCACCACCCTCTCCGGTCGGTGTCGCACGTCGCTGACCTGCGCGGACTCCTCACCCTGACCTGGACCGGGTCACGTGGACAGGGAGCCGCCCATCGGGGAACCGATCAGGGCGGCTTCGCTATTTGGTGCGCCATCACCCGTTTTCGATATTGTTCTCGACATTGTCGGTGCCGCTCGCGGCGAAGCGGTTCCGGCGTGTTCGACGACTACTCCGCGGCGGAGCGGACGCTCATTTCCCCGGTGTTCCGGCTCGCCGCCGGAAACCGAGGTCGGCTCACGCTTCGGCCTCTTCGCAAGCCCTCTTCGGACGCGCGTGGCCCGGCGGCCACCTGGAGCTCATATCTCCGGGTTCCCTGGTTCGACACCAGGACGCGCGACGGATCCGCGCCCCCGAGGGACGCCGGATCACCCGACCCACGTCACGACGGTCGTGAGGCGGCCTGCAAAGCCGTCGACACCGGGTTCGACTCCCGGGTGGGTCTCGTCCCGGTCCGCTCCGCCGGGGGCGCCGCGCCCCGTCGACGGGGCGGTCCGGCTGGAGTCGAACAGTCCACAGCGGACCGTGCGGAGGAGGAAGCACTCTCTCCCCACTTCAACATATAGCGCACCGGGGGGCTTGCGGCAAGACCCCGGTCGTCCCCCAGAATTGCCGGCCTGATGCCAGGACCTGGGAAAACGGGGGATTCACAAGTGCGCGTGTTGTTGACGACGTGGGGGTCGCGCGGGGACGTCGAACCGCTGGCGGGGCTGGCGGTGGCGCTGCGGGAGCTGGGCGCGGAGGCGGTGGTGTGCGCGCCGCCGGACGACGACTTCGTGGCCCTGCTGGAGCGTGCGGGCGTGCCGATGGTCCCGCTGGGCCCGTCGGTGCGCTCGGTCGTCGCCGGGCCGAAGAAGCCGACGGCGCAGGACGCGTTCCGGCTCGCGCCCGCGCTGGTCGCCGCCCGGTTCGAGACCCTCACCGCGGCGGCCGAGGGGTGCGACGCGGTGGTGGCGACCGGGTTGATGCCTGCCGGCGCGCGGGACGTGGCGGAGAAGCTGGGCCTGCACTACGTGCTCGCGTGCTTCCACATCCTCGGCCTGCCGTCGAAGCACTTCGGTCCGGGGGTGCGGCCGGGGACACCGACCCCGGAGGGCGAGACAGACCTCGCGGTGCGGTGGGAGCAGGACGCCGAGCGGGTGAACGCCCTGTACGGCGAGGCGCTCAACACCCACCGGGCGGCGCTCGGCCTGCCCCCGGTGGCCAACGTCCGCGACCACGTGTTCACCGAGCGGCCGTGGTTGGCGGCGGACCCGTTGCTGTGCCCGGCCGAGGGCATGACCAACCTGGACGTCGTGCAGACCGGGGCGTGGTTCCTGCCCGACGACCGCCCGCTCC
>NZ_JBFAAX010000680.1:0-3116 GCF_040639995.1 Actinosynnema sp. NPDC023658
GGGTGGTCACCGCCCTGCTCGGTGCGCGCTGCCCGGTGCCGGTCGTGGTGGCCGACGACGTGCCCACGTGGGTGGGCGCGCTGGACGTCGTCCTCGCCCACACCGAGGACCCCGGTGACGTGCGGATGGCCGAGTCGGTGGACCGGGTGGCCCGGCGGGGCGCGCGGGTGCTGCTGACCGCCGAGCCGGACGGCCCGGTGGCCGCGTCGGCCGCTCAGCACGCGCTGCTGATCCCGCCGCGGGTGCCGGTGCCGCAGGGCTTCGGCTTCGCCCGCGGTTTCGCCGCGTGGGTGGTGGCGCTGAAGGCGCTCGGCCTGCTCGAAGCGGACGTGCAGGCGGTCGCGGACGAGCTGGACCGCGAGGCCGAGCGCTGCCACCCGATGCACGAGTCGTTCGTGAACCCGGCCAAGACGCTCGCGCTGCGGATCGCGGACCGCACCCCGCTGCTGTGGGGGTTGGACGACCTGGCCACGGCGGTGGCCGCGCACGGTGCCGGGGTGCTGGCCACGTACGCGGGCGTCGTGAGCGACGTTGCCGGTTATCCTCAGGCCCTGACCCGGTCGGTGCTGCACCGGCGGGCCGTGCGCGGCACGTCCGGCGCCGACCTGTTCGCGGACCCGGACGACGAGCACGACGGCCTGGTCCGCGTGATGCTGGTGGCCGCGCGCCGAGGTCCGGAGGCCGACTTCGCCCGGCGGGTCGCGATGGAGACCTTGTCCGGGGCCGACGTGCTCGAACCGGCCGAGGAGGTGAGCGGCGGGGAAGCCGTGTGCGCCGCGTTGCTCGCCCTGCGGTTCGAGCTGGCCGCGCTGTACCTGGGGCTGGCGGCGGGGACGCTGGGCGGTCCAGGGCTGTACGCGCCGGCCGTGTGAGGGGATGACTGTGGAACTGCTGCACAACGCGGTGCGGGCGTACGCGTGGGGGTCGCGCACCGCCATCGCGGAGCTGCTCGGGAAGGAGGTGCCGACGCCGCACCCCGAGGCCGAGCTGTGGATGGGCGCCCACCCCGGCGACCCGTCGCGGGTCGTCGGTCCCGACGGCGAGCCGCGGTCCCTGCTGGAGCTGCTCGCGGACGACCCGGACGGCCAGCTGGGCGCCCCGCACGCCGACCGCTGGGGCAGCAGGCTGCCGTTCCTGCTGAAGGTGCTGGCCGCGGACGAGCCGCTGAGCCTTCAGGCCCACCCGTCGGCCGAGCAGGCGGCGCACGGGTTCGCCGTCGAGGACGCGGCGGGCGTGCCGATGGACTCCCCGATCCGCAACTACAAGGACCCGTCCGCAAAGCCCGAGCTGATCTGCGCGCTGACCGAGTTCCACGCGCTGGCGGGGTTCCGCGAGCCGGCGCGCACGGTGGCGCTGCTGCGGTCGTTGGACGCGCCGGACTTCGCCCCCTACACCGAGCTGCTGGCCGCCCAGCCGGACGGCAACGGCCTGCGGGCCCTGTTCACCACGCTCATCACGCTCCCGCAGACGGCGTTGGACATGCTGTTGCCGCAGGTCCTGGACGCGTGCGTGCTGCACGTGAAGGAGCACGGCGAGTTCGACCTGGAGTGCCGCACGGTCCTGGAGCTGGGTGAGGCCTACCCCGGTGACGCGGGCGTGCTGGCCGCGCTGCTGCTCAACCGGATCGTGCTGCGGCCCGGCGAGGCCGTCTACCTGCCCGCCGGCAACCTGCACGCCTACCTGCACGGCACCGGCGTGGAGATCCTGGCGAACTCGGACAACGTGCTGCGCTGCGGGTTGACGCCGAAGCACGTGGACGTGCCCGAGCTGATGAGGGTGCTGGACTTCCGGTGCGGCGACATGCCGGTGCAGACCGGTGAGGAGACCTCGCCCGGCCTCTGGGCGTACCGGACGCCGTGCCACGAGTTCGAGCTGTCGCGGATCGAGGTCGGGCCGTCGGTGGAGGTCCGGGTGGACCACAGCGGACCGCAGATCCTGTTCTGCGCGCGTGGCCGGGCGCGCTTGTCGACCGGCGCGCAGGCGGTGGAGCTGACCCGGGGCCAGTCCGTGTGGCTGCCCGCGCGGGATCCCGAGGTGCTCGTCACGTCGGAGGTTGACACCCAGCTTTTCCGGGCTACCCCCGGCGTTGAGTAGGGTCACACAGACAAATCGGACCAGGGCGCTTAGGGAGCAACCGTGTCAGCAGGGGGCGGGACCAAGGCGATCATCGCCGCACTGGTGGCCAACGCCGGGATCGCCGCGGCGAAGTTCGTCGGCTTCCTGATCACCGGATCGTCGTCCATGCTGGCCGAGTCGGTGCACTCGGTGGCGGACACGTCCAACCAGGGCCTGCTGCTGCTGGGGCAGAAGACGTCGCAGCGCAAGGCCACCCTCAACCACCCGTTCGGGTTCGGGCGTGACCGGTACTTCTACTCGTTCGTGGTGGCGCTGCTGCTGTTCAGCCTCGGCTCGGTGTTCGCCCTGTACGAGGGCATCCACAAGCTGGAGTCGCACGAGGAGCTGAGCAGCCCGCTGGTCGCGGTGATCATCCTGCTGGTCGCGATCGGACTGGAGGGCTACAGCTTCCGCACCGCGATCGGTGAGTCCCGGTCGATCAAGGGCGACGCGACGTGGTGGCAGTTCATCCGGCAGTCGAAGGTGCCGGAGCTGCCGGTCGTGCTGCTGGAGGACGCGGGCGCGCTGATCGGCCTGGTCCTGGCGCTGATGGGCGTCGGGCTGTCGACGTTGACCGGTGACCCGGTGTGGGACGCCATCGGCACGATCTGCATCGGACTGCTGCTCGGTGTGATCGCGGTCATCCTGATCATCGAGATGAAGTCGCTGCTGATCGGTGAGGGCGCGGCGCCCGCGGAGCTGGACGTCATCGTGGACGAGCTGGCGGCGGGCAAGGTGCAGCGCGTCATCCACATCCGCACGCAGTACATCGGGCCGGACGAGCTGCTGGTGGCCGCGAAGATCGCGATGAACCCGGGCCTGACCGTCAGCGAGGTGGCCGAGGCCATCGACGGCGCCGAGCAGCGGGTGCGCAACAAGGTGCCGTCCGCCCGGTTGATCTACCTGGAGCCCGACCTGGACCGGTCGCTGACCAAGAACGCGTAGCCCTCCCGGCGGGCGACCGCCGGCTGTGGGGGAGCCGTCCCGAGACCGCGAAGGGC
>NZ_JBFAAX010000681.1:0-3111 GCF_040639995.1 Actinosynnema sp. NPDC023658
AGCACGCCGCCAGCGTTCGTCCTGAGCCAGGATCAAACTCTCCAATAAGGAATGAGTTCGATCGCTCCGAACAACACTGACAAAATGTCAGTTGTTCAGTAACAATCTCAAAGGAAAACCTCTTGACGAGGTTCATACAATTTACTGGCTATTCGGCACGCTGTTGAGTTCTCAAAGAACACGCGCACATCATCACTCGCCGCTCGCGCGGCTCGATCCGAGGCTTGTGATTCAGCTAAAGCTTGTGTTGGAATCCAGACGCCCTGGTCGCAACGGCTCAGACGAGCCTGGACTGGGTCTTCCGTTCCGCGGCCACCCACTCTACCACGCTAGCGGGAGCTTGGTTCGTGACCTGCCGCACTCCGTTCCGGTGTTCCCGGCCCGTTCCGTGCTGACATGGAGAAAGTTACACGCACCCGAACCGGAGGTCAAATCGGGGGCGCAGCACCGCGCCACAGGCTGAAACCGCAGGTCAGCAGCCCGTGCCGCAGTCCACCCCACGCTATCCGACCCGATCCGCCGGCAACAGTGTGACCGCGATCACATCCAGAGAGCACGGAGGCCGCCGACCCGCTAGGGGTCGACGGCCTCCGACTGGAGCTGTTCTCGCAGGTCAGACCAGCACCCGCACACCCGCGGTGTTGCGCTTGCCGCGGCGGACGACCAGCCACGACCCGTGCAGCAGGTCCTCCTTGGCGGGCACCCACTCCTCGTCGGTGACCTTCGAGTTGTTCACGTACGCGCCGCCCTCCTTGACGGTGCGCCGCGCCGCGCCCTTGCTCTCGGCCAGCCCGGACGTGACCAGCAGGTCGACGATGGTCGGCCCGTCGGCCAGGCGCACCTCGCCGGTCGGGGCCTCGGCCATCGCGGCCTCCAGCGTCGACAGGTCCAGCTCGCGCAGCTCGCCGCGGCCGAACAGCGCCTGGCTGGCCGCGATGACCTGCCGGGTCTCGTGCTCGCCGTGCACCAGGTCGGTGAACTCCTGGGCCAGCCTCTTCTGCGCGGCCCGCAGGTGCGGGGCCTCGGCGGTCTGCCGCTCCAGGTCGGAGATCTCCTCCTGGGTGAGGAAGGTGAACAGCCGCAGGTAGCGGAGCACGTCGGCGTCGCCCACGTTCACGAAGTACTGGTACCAGGCGTACGGCGAGGTCATCGCCGGGTCGAGCCAGACGTTGCCGCCGCCGGTGGACTTGCCGAACTTGCGGCCCTCGGCGTCGGTGACCAGCGGTGCGGTCAGGGCGTGCACGGACGCGCCGTCGACCTTCCGGACCAGGTCGACGCCGCCGATGATGTTGCCCCACTGGTCGGAGCCGCCCACCTGGAGCCTGGTGCCGTACTTCCGGTTGAGCTGGAGGTAGTCGTGCGACTGCAGGAGGAGGTAGCTGAACTCGGTGTAGGACATGCCGTCACCTTCGAGGCGGCGCTTCACCGTCTCCCGGGCGAGCATGACGTTGATCGAGAAGTGCTTGCCGACGTCGCGCAGGAAGTCGAGCACCGGGACGTCGCCGGTCCAGTCCAGGTTGTTGACCACGATCGCGCCGGTGGGGCTGTCGTCGAACTCGACGAACCGCTCCAGCTGGCCGCGGATGCGCCCGGCCCACTCGGCCACGGTGTCCAGCGGGTTGAGCGCGCGCTCCGAGCTGTCACGGGGGTCGCCGATCATGCCGGTCGCGCCGCCGGCGAGGACGATCGGCCGGTGCCCGGCGCGCTGGAAGCGGCGCAGCATGAGCAGCGGGACGAGGTTGCCGGCGTGCAGGCTGGGCGCGGTCGGGTCGAACCCGGCATAGAGGGTGAGCGGGCCCGCGTCGAGGTCCTCGCGCAGGGCGTCGAGGTCGGTGGACTGCGCGATCAGGCCGCGCCAGGACAGCTCATCGAGGATGTGCTCGCTCACGGGACCATTCTCCTCCACCTCGTCCAGGCAGTTTGAGGCGGTGTCGCGGACGGGTAGTCGGCGTGGGGGCCCTAGTGGAAGGACCGCAGCGATGACCTACCCGAGGCGCGGCCGACGTCCCGCTGACAGTCGTCCGACCGAGTTCATGACCCCTGCGGAGCCGCCGTACCCGGCGGCGGAGGAGGAGGTCGTCGAGCGCGGTGACGGGCGGGTGCGCGGGGTGCGGATCGCGTGTGCCGTGATCGACGTCGTGTGCTGGTTGTTCGCGATCGTGCTGGCGATCCACATCTTCCTGGTGATCGGCGGCGCCAACCCGGCGAACGGGTTCGCGCAGATGATCGACTCGTGGTCGGCGGGGGTGTCGCTGGGCCTACGCGACCTGTTCACGCCCGCGAGCGCCGGGCTGCGGACGCTGCTCAACGACGGTCTGGCCGCGCTGCTGTGGCTGCTGATCGGGGCGGTGCTGACGAACCTGGTCAGCCGGGTCGCCCTGCCCGCGCACGAGCGGCGGGTGTGGTACCGGCGGACGGTGCGCTGACCGTTCGGGTCTGCTGACCGTTCTGGGGCTGGACTACCGACCGTCACGGTGATGTCACTCGGGCGCGCTCAGGTTTGCCCCGGCTGGTCAATTGTCCTCGTGGCGTTCCCCGGCCAAGTTTGCTTGCGTGGCCAGCGACTTGCAGCGGAAGAAGACCTCCATCGTGTTCTCCGCGATGGACCAGAACGGCGACGGGCTCCTCGAGCGCGCGGACTTCGAGGCGTTGACGGACCGGTGGGTGCACATCCGGGGCGGGGCCGACGAGGACCGGTTGCGGGAGATCATGATGGGCTGGTGGGAGACGCTGCGCGCGGCGTCGGACCACGACCGCGACGACCGGCTCACGGTGGACGAGGTGCTGTCCGTGGTGAGCGACCTGGGCACCATGCTGGACCTGGTGGTGGCCACGGCCGAGTCGATGTTCGAGGCGGTGGACGAGGACGGTGACGGCCGGGTGTCCGCGCCCGAGTACGGCCGGATGATCCACGCGTGGACCGGCAACGAGGCGTCGACCGACTCGGTGTTCGCCCGGTTGGACCTGGACGGCGACGGCTCGATCTCGAAGTCGGAGTTCGTGCAGCACTGGGTCGAGTTCTGGGCGGGGGACGACGCGAACGCCCCCGGCACGCACGTGTTCGGGGAGGTCTAGGAGAGGTTCGCGGCGCCGGGGCCCCACCCGGGTGGG
>NZ_JBFAAX010000682.1:0-3109 GCF_040639995.1 Actinosynnema sp. NPDC023658
ACGCTGGTCAAGGCCAACAAGGTGGTCACCGCCGCGCACTGCGTGAGCGGCCGGAGCGCGTCGAGCACCAGCCGCGCCGCCGCCGGCCTGCTGGGGCTGCCCGAGTCCCGGACCAGGCGGCTGCTGGACGCGCTGGAGGAGGCGTCGCTGCTCGACCACGACGGCCGCGGCCGGTGGCGGATGCACGACCTGGTCCGCGCCTGCGCCACGACCACCGACATCCTCACCCACCAGGCGCGGGAGGCGGCGCTGCGGCGCGTGCTCGACTTCTACGTCCACACCGCCTACTGCGCGGACCAGCTCCTCGAACCGCAACACCACCCATTGCGCCACGACCCGCCGGCGCCCGACGTCCACCCGCTCGCGCTGGCCGACATCCCGGCGGCACTGGCCTGGTTCGACGCCGAGCACCTCTGCCTGCTCGCCGCTCAACGCACCGCCATCACCCACCAGTGGCACTCGGTCGTGTGGCACCTGGCGTGGAGCACGGACACCTTCCGCTACCGGCGGGGGCACCACGGCAACCGGCTCACCGCGTGGCAGGCTGCCCTCGACGCCGCCACGCACCTGTCCGACCCCGCCACCCGCATCGTCGGCCACCAGCAACTCGCCCACGCCCAGGCCCAGCGCGGCCGGTACCAGGACGCGCTCGAACACCTGCGCACAGCGCTCGCGCTCGCCGTGCGGGACAACGCCCTCCCGCACCAGGCCGGCATCCACCGGGTGCTGGCGCAGACCTGGCAGCAGCAGGGCGACGACCGGCAGTCCCTGGAGCACGCCCGGTGCGCCCTGGAGATCTACCGCGACCTCGACCTGCCCGTCCGGGAAGCCGACATGCTCGCCGCGGTCGGCTGGTTCACCGCCCGCCTGGGCGACTACGACACCGCCCGCGGCCACCTCCGGGCGGCCCTCGCCCTGAACCGCCGCCACCACCACCCCACCACCGAGGCCAACACCCTGGACAGCCTCGGCTGGATCGCCCACCGCAGCGGCCACCACACCGAGGCCATCCGCCACTACCGCGAAGCGCTCGCCCTGTTCCGTGTCCTGGGCGACACCGCGCACACCGCCGACACGCTGGACAACCTCGGCCACCCCCACCTGGCCCTCGGCCGGCACGCCAGAGCGCGCGCGGTCTGGTGCCAGGCGTTCGAGCTCTACCGGCAGCAGGGTCGCGACACCGACGCGAAGCGCGTCCGGGCGCAGCTGGACGGCCTCGGTGATCCGTCGACGGAGCAGACCGGGCAGCTGGTCTGACACCGCCCGGCAGGTCCGCGGCGGACGCCCCGGTGTTGTGGGCGGACGGGTCAGCGGGCGGCGTTCATCAGGTCCACCGCGCTGTGCTGGCGAGCCGCGTCGCTGCGCTGGAACGGCCCCGCCCACGGCTGGTCGTAGGAGTCGGCGGACGAGCGGTCGCGGGTGTGGGCCGAGTCGGCCTGCCGCTTGAGGTAGGCCGTGTACGGGCGGTCCGGCAGGACCTCGTTCAGCTGACCGAGACCGCGCACGTACGCGCCCTTGAACGACGGCACGTCACCACCGCCGCCGTTGTCGAACAGGATGCCGCCGGGGTTGAGCGCGGCGCTGGTGGTCGACGCGTCGGCCAGGGTGCGGGCCCGGGTGAGGAACGCCTGGTCGCCGGTCGCGCGGTGCAGCTCGGTCAACGCGGCGAGCGGCACGCCCTGGTTGTAGCTCCACGGCGTCTGACCGTTGTTGCGGCACGTGGAGGTGACCAGGCCGTCGTTGACCAGGTTCGAGCCGTTGACCATGCCGCTGCCCTGGAACCACGTCCAACCGGCGCGGGCGCGCTGGAGGTAGGTCGCGTCGCCGGGCAACCGGTTGTGCAGGGCGGCGTTGAGCTGGACGTACAGCGAGTTGGCGATGGCGTTCTTGTAGGTCCGGCTCGACGACCACCAGATGCCGCCGCCGCACACCTGGTCCCAGTAGCGGTGGATGTGCTCCGCGCCCGCGCGGGCGGTGTCGAGGTAGCGGCGCTCGCCGGTCAGGTCGTAGGCGGCGAGCCACGCGAGGCCCCACCACGCGACGTCGTCGTTGTAGTCGTTGATGAAGTCGCCCTGCCACGCGGAGCGGTTGAGGTCGTAGGTGCGGGCGATGGCGTAGCGATAGGAGCCCATGCCGCTCACCCGCGCGTTGTCGATGATCGCGGTCAGCGCGTTGGCCGAGTTCCACCAGCCGGTGGTCGCGAACAGGCCCGTGCCGCGGTCGTAGCGCTCCATCAGGGCGGTGGCCGCGGCGGTGCGGCGGTCACCGGCGTTCCAGGTGGTGCGGTACCAGCTCGTGCAGGCGATGGCCGCGGACCCGGCGGGCTGACCGCAGGCGCGCAGCAGCCCGACGCCGAGGTTCGCCCAGTCGTCCACGTTGTGCATGAGCGTGCGCCAGCCGCCGTAGCCGGCCGGGACGGTGGTCGCGCCGACCTTCGGCTCCCACGTCACGCCCGCGTCGAACGAGCGGTCCAGCCACACCGCGTCGCCCTGGCCCCCGCCGGCGATCACCGCCCAGCCCATCGTCTCGGAGCCGTCGAAGCGCAGCGACACCTGCCGCGTGCCCGCGGGCACGACCTGCGCGACCCGCTCCCCCGCCGCCAGCGCCGGGTCGCGGGCGTCGCAGTACTTGTTGCAGATCGTGGCCAGGGTGGTCGGCGGTGCGGTCGCGGACGGCCGGGTGGCGGACCGCTGCGCGCCGGGCGGCAACGCGGGGTCGCGGTCGTCGCAGTAGCCGTCGCACGCGGTAGGCGGCGCGGCCGGTTCCGGTGGTGCGGCGGTCGGGACCACCACGAGGGACAGCAGCAGGGATCCCAGAACGACGATGTTCGGCACAGGACCTCCTCGACAGGACGACCGGCAGCGGCGGGAACGCCCTCCGTGGGAACGCTCTCACGTTGCAGGCTGGGATCAGCCGCGGCGCGGCGTCAACACCGCCGACCGGACAGGTTCGTGTCAACCGCGCACCGTCACCCCATCGCCGGATGTGGAGTAGACCATCCAGCGGCTCGCCACCGGCCGACACCAGCGGGATGA
Source organism: Actinosynnema sp. NPDC023658 (assembly GCF_040639995.1). Classification (NCBI taxonomy): domain Bacteria; kingdom Bacillati; phylum Actinomycetota; class Actinomycetes; order Pseudonocardiales; family Pseudonocardiaceae; genus Actinosynnema; species Actinosynnema sp. NPDC023658. The sequence goes on from NZ_JBFAAX010000682.1 coordinate 3,036, forward strand.
CCACCGGTATCCCCCTGATGCCCAACGGGATCCTCCCGATCAAGGACCGGTACTTCGACACCCGCGAGGTGTTG
>NZ_JBFAAX010000683.1:0-3108 GCF_040639995.1 Actinosynnema sp. NPDC023658
GCCTGGACGACGTCAACGCCGACGGCGGCGTGCAGGGCCACCCGCTCGAACTGCTCGTCTACGACGACGCCGACGACCCGGAGCGGGCGAAGCGGATCGCCGAGCAGATCGTCCGCGAGGACAAGGCGCTGTACGTCATCGGGCACGGCGTCACCGTCACCTCGGCCGCCGCCGCCCCCATCTACCGCGCCGCCGGCATCCCCGCCGTCACGCCGTCCGCCAGCGGTTCCGGCATCACCGACGGCAGCGACTGGTACTTCCGCAGCATGTTCGGCGACCGCACCCAGGGCGACTACCTCGCCGTCTACGCCTCCCGCGTGCTCGGCCTCGACCGGGTCGCGGTCGTCTACGACGACACCGAGTCCGGTCGCTCCGCGCAGGCCGCGTTCGCGGACTCCTACCGGCGGTTCGGGCAGGTCGTGGCCACCTTGCCGGTGACCGACGACCCGCAGGCCGCGGTCGACCGGGTGAAGGCGCTCGGCGCCGGCACGCCGGTCCTGCTCGCCACCGAGGAGCGCAACGGCGTCGCCCTGGTGAAGGGCCTGCGCGCCGCCGGCGTCGAAGCACCGATCCTCGGCACCGCCACCCTGGGCACCAAGGCGTTCCACGACGCGCTCGGCGGCGTCACGCGTGACCTGCACCTGGCCACCCCGATGGCGTACGACTCGCTGTCCGGCCCCGCGCTGACCTGGGCCGACGACTACCAGCGGCGGTACGGCGAACACCCGCGCTGGCACGCCGCGACCGCCCGGCAGGCGCTCAACGTCGGTCTGCACGTCGTCACCTCGAACAACATCGGCCTCGACCCGGCGAAGATCGCCGACGACCGCAGGCGCCTGCGTGACGGGCTGGCGGCGTTGAAGGACAAGAAGAACGCGTTCCCCGCGCTGCTCGGCCCGCTGTACTTCACCGCGAGCGGCTCGGCGCAGATGCCGGTGTCGTTCGTGACCAGCGACGGCGTCCGGCTGGTGTCCGCGCCCGTGCAGCTGACCACCTACGAGCCGCCGTCACCGAAGGCGTTGGAGGCCAAGCTGGCCGACGGCACGGTGATCGCCGTCGGGGACCGGTACCTGACCCGCCGCCAGGTCGTCGCCACCGGCATCAACCTCAACGAGGTGCGCGACCTCGACACCCGCGACGGCACGTACTTCGTGGACTTCTTCCTGTGGCTGAAGTACACCGGCCCGGACACCGCGACGGACGTGCAGTTCGTCAACGCGGTCAAGCCGGACCTCAAGCTCGGCCAACCGCTGCGGGACGTCACCGGCGAGGAGGGCACCTACCGGCTGTACCGGGTGGCGGACCGGTTCAAGAACGGCTTCGAGTTCCGCAGCTTCCCGTTCGACCACCAGCACCTCAAGGTCGTGCTGCAGAACCGGGTGCAGACCGCCGACCAGGTCGTGTACGTGACCGACAAGGAGGTGCTGGACCAGCCGGCCGAGCACCACCTGCGCAGCGGCGCGGACGCGGAGACCACGATCAACGACATCCCCAACTGGGTGGCGACGTCAGCGAGGTTCTTCCAGCGGACCGTCGGCAGCAGCGACGCCCTGGGCGACGGGTCCGCGGTCGGCACCGCCGACGGCATCTACTACAGCCAGTACACCGGTGACGTGGAGATCGTCCGCGACACGCTGCCGTTCCTGCTGAAGAACCTGCTGCCGCTGATGCTGCTGATCTGCGTCACGTACCTCGCGCTGTTCTTCAAGGCCTCCGACGGCGCCGCCCCGGTGTCCATGGGCGTCACCGCGATCCTCAGCACGGCCGTGCTGCTGAACAACGTGACCTCGCAGCTGCCGTCGGTCAGCTACACCGTGGCGCTGGAGTGGGGCTACTACGCGTTCATCCTGCTGGCGGCCGGGTGCGTGCTGGTCGGCATGCTGCGCAAGCGGTTGTCGACGTTGCAGCGCGACGACGCCGAGCAGCGGCTGGCCCGGTCGGCGCGGATCGGCTACCCGGCCTACCTGCTCGCGGTGGTGGTGACGTACCTGGTGGTGTTCGGCTAGGCCCGGGAGTCCCACCAGTCCAGCACCCGCGTCCCGGACAGGGTGAGCCACTTCGACGGCTCACCCGCCGGGACGTCGACCTCGAACCACACCCGCCCGGGGTGGCGTCGCGCCTGGAGCCAGGTGCCGTCCGGCTGCCTGGCGGCGCGGACGATCCCGATCGCGTCGGCCATGCGCGGATCCGGCGGCGTGCCGTCGAGCAGCGAGGCCTCGCGGAAGTACTCGGCCGCGTTGAGCACGTTGTAGAACCAGCGGAACGGGTAGGAGAAGCGGTCCACCCAGGGCGCGACCGGCTCGCCCGTGGACAGTCGGCGGAACAACCCGCGCTGCAGCAGGTACTCCTCGCCGGAGCGGCGGGCGGCGCGGGTGGCCTCCGTGCCGCCGGTCGCGGTCTCGAGCGCGAGCAGTCCCTTGAGGGAGTTGAGCGTCGAGTGGAACGACGAGCGCGTCGAGCCCTCGACCCACTCGCAGTTCCAGCCGCCGTCGGGCAACCGGTGCTCGACGAACCAGTCGACGATGCCGGTGACGTCGGCGCCCAGCCACAGCCCGTTCCCGACGGTCCAGGCGTTGATGCAGCAGTCGACCTCGCCGCCCCAGTACGGCAGGTCGTCGTACTCCCAGCGGCTGTTCTCGGCCAGCAGCTCGGCCGTGCGGCGTTCACGCAGGACGGTGGGGTCCATGCCCCACTCCCGCAACGTGGTCAGCGACCACGTCGTCGCCGTCCACGGCTGCCCGGCGCCTTCCGCCGCCTCGGGGCCGTGGAAGTCGAAGCCCGCGGGGAAGAACGCGCCGCCCGCCCACTGGCCGTCCGGGTCCTGGAGCGCGAGCAGCCGCGCGCCGAAGCCCTCGGTCGCGATCTTCGCCCGCGTCGCTTCCCACACCTGCGGTGGCTCACCGACGAGGTCGCGCTCCACCTGCCAGCGCAGCGCCGGGTCGGAGTCGAGGAGCCAAGTGGTCGAGGCCCTGGTCGCCATGCGGTGACTCTAGTCGACGGTCCCGCCCGGTCCAGCGGTTCGCGCCCACCCGCGGCTCGCCCGGTCCGGTCGGTTACTCGACCGGGTCGTCCTCGGGGCTGCCGGCGGCGAGCGAGGCCAGGACGTCC
>NZ_JBFAAX010000684.1:0-3102 GCF_040639995.1 Actinosynnema sp. NPDC023658
CCGGGTCCCCTCCGGTGCCGGGTGGAGTTCTAGCGCGAGCCGTTCGGGTCCGGTGCCGAACGGCCGGCTCAGGGCTGGGGCAGGCGGCTCACGACGGCTTCGGCGAGGGCCACGGCGGTGTCGCACAGCTGTTCCGTGTCCTCGACGTCGCTGCGGTCGTAGAACACGTCCACCCTCTCGATGCGCACCGGGTCGTCCTGGAAGCGGCGGTGCTCGATCTTCACCAGGCACGCCTCCGGCCACGCCGGGACGTCCGGGTCGATGTAGGCGGGCCGTCCGCCGATGGTGGTGGGACGCCCGTCGGTCGGGTCCAGCGGCTCCTTCCGGTTGAACTCGATGACCACCTCCTTGGGCGACGCCTCCCACGAGCAGCCCCACCCGCCCAGCTCCGGGTACGGCGGCACCTCGGTGTCGAGCGCGCGGACCATGTCCTCCCCTTCGAGCAGGGTGCAGGCGTCGACGTGCACGAGCGACTGCGGTGGTCGGGGCGTGGCCAACCGGGGGATCTGGCCCGCGCTGAGCACCAGGAGCGTGCCGGTGGTCAGCGCGTCCACCACCCCGCACAGGTCGGCGGGCTTGCCCTGGCGGTGCTTCGCGACGATCTGGACCCAGTTCCGGTCCGGCATCGGGATGTCGTTGGCGCACTCGCCCTTCACCACCCCGTGCCGCTTGACCGGCCCGAGCCCGGGAGGGGTGGTGGACCGGATGCCGTACAGGTTGGGCTGCTGGACCTTCAACGAGACCTGCACGACGTCGCCCTCCTCGTCGCTCATCGGCAGGAAGAGGGCGCACTGGTTGAACGGCATGAGCGTGGCGTCGACCCGGATGGGGCGGCTGGTGAACCGGCTGAGCGTGGTGGGGTCGAGCAGCGCGCACGGGTCCATCGTGACGGGGTCGCCGGTCGTGTCGTGGTCGGCGAACAGCTTGGGCACCAGGACGTCCGCGACGAGCAGCAGCACCGCCACGACGGCGACGGTCCGGACCAGCTTGCGGGGCACCCGGCGACGGGGTCGGCGCGGCGGGGCGTCACCGGTCACGCCCGCCAGCAGCGCCGCCGCCCGCTGCGCCGTGGGACGTGCCGCCGGCTCGCGGCGCATCATCTCGGCCAGCACGGGGCCGAGTTCGCCGGCGTGGCGCGCGGGTTCCAGCTCGAACGCGGCGGCACGGCGGCGTTGCGGGGCGGGGCCGTCGTCGGCCGGTCCCCACGGCGACACGCCCTCGACCGACGCGAACAGCGTCGCACCGAGCGCGAACACGTCCGAGGCCGCGGACGACTCGTGCCCCTCGGCCACCTCCGGCGCGAGGAAACCCGGCGTGCCGACCGCCTCGCCCTCGCCGGTCCGCGTCACCTCGTCCCACCGCGCGATGCCCAGGTCGCTCAGCTTCGCGGTGCCGTCCGCGGCGAGCAGGACGTTCCCCGGTTTCACGTCCCGGTGCGCCATCCCTTTCGCGTGCATTGCGGCGAGTGCGCTCGCGATTTGCGCGCCGATCCGCGCCGCTTGAGCCGGACTCACCTTTTCCACGTCGGAAAGGGCGCGGGACGGGAGGTATTCCATGATGAGCCAGCGCTCGCCGTCGTCGATCACCGCGTCGAACACCGTGACCACGTTCGGGTGCTGCAAACCGGCGCCGATCCTGGCCTCGCGCCGGATCTGCGTGCTGTCACCGACCTGCGACCGCTTCAGGGCCACGACCCGGTCGAGCTCGACGTCGAAGGCCCGCCACACCACACCCATCCCGCCCGCGCCGACACGATCTTCGAGTCGGTAGCGTTCGGCGATCAATCGACCCCGCATAGTTGTATGTTATGGGTGCCGACGTGCGATCAATACGCGGAATGAGGTTTTCGCGAGGCGGGAACCCGAGGAGGCCGGCGTGCACCGTGAAAGCCTGGCTCGACAAGTGCCCAGCGCCGATCCGGGCGCGATCGTCGCACTGGCGCTCACCGGGCAGCTCCACTGCGACCCCGTTCCCGGCAAGACGGTGCTGTTCGGCCGCAACCGGCCCGACGTCGACATCTGCGTCGGTGAGGACGACCTGAGGGTGAGCCGCACGCACGGCGCGTTGACCCACCGCGACGGCCACTGGTGGGTGAGCAACACCGGGCGGACCCCGATCCGGCTGCCCCGGACGCGCTGGCTGTTCCGCGACGAGGACCCGTTCCCGCTGCCGGTGGGCTACACGCCGCTGTTCGTGCGCGGGTCGCGGGAGCGGGAGCACCTGCTGGAGCTGTACGTCGCGGGCGAGGACGGTCGGGGCCGGGCGGTGCCGCACGGCGCGGACACCGAGCCGCCCAAGCGCTGGCGGCTGACCGCGGACGAGCAGCTGGTCCTCGTGGTGATGGGGCAGCGGTACCTGATGCACGAGGCCAACCCGCAGCCGTTGGCGCGGCAGCACGTGGCCGACGTGCTGGCCGAGCTGCAACCCGACGCCGGCTGGAGCCCGAAGCGGGTGGAGCACACGGTGGCCGCCGTCCGCGCCCGGCTGTCCGCCGGCGGCGTGCACGGGCTGCTGCGCGAGGAGGTCGGTGAGCCCGTCGGCAACGCGCTCAACGACAACCTGCTGCGCGAGCTGGTGCTGTCCACGACGCTCGTCCCGCCGGACCTCGCGCTGCTCGACGGGATCTGAGCCCGGCCGGATCCGCGCCCGACGGACGGCCGAGCGGGACAGGCGGGGTGGCCTGGGTCAGGCGGGCCGGGATCGCCGCACGAGCGTGGCCAGCGCGGCGGCGTCGCGGCTGCCCTCCGCGGCGCTGAACACGTGCACGACCAGCCCCGTCTCGCCGGGCGTCGCGGGCACGTGCAGCGTCTCGAAGTCCAACGTGAGCAGGCCCGCCCCCGGGTGCCGCAGGCGCTTGCGCCCCGCGACGCACATCACCACCTCGCCGCCCGCCCAGATCCGCCGGAACTCCGGGCTGCGCGCCGACAGGTCCGCGATGAGCGCGACCAGCTCCGCGTCGTCGGGGTAGCGGCCCGCCGAGACCCGCAGCTGGCCGACGGCCTCCGCCGCCCGTTCGTCCCACTCGGGGTGGACGTCCCGGGCGGCGGGGTCGAGGAAGAGGTACCTGGCGTTGTTCCGGTCGCGGCGGCCCGGTTCGCCCAG
>NZ_JBFAAX010000685.1:0-3099 GCF_040639995.1 Actinosynnema sp. NPDC023658
GCCGGTCGCCCCCGCCCCCGCCGAGGCGGCCTTGCCAACGTCCGCCACGTCCCGCCCGCGCAGCGCGGACGACTCCACACCGCCGGACAAGAACGCGCTCGACGCCGTGGCGTCCGCGTCCGCCATCGCCCGGTAGACCTCCTGCGCGGCGAACGCCAGCGGCTCGCTGCGGTCCGCCAACGCCTCCAGCGCCTCCGCGCGGCGGTGCACCGACGCCGCCGTCAACGCCCCGACCAGCAGGCTCACCACGATCAGCAGCAGGGCCAGCAGGCTGAGCCTGCCCGGCGTGCTGCGGGCAAGGCCCGTCACCCGGCGCAGGGCAGCGCGGTTCCGCTGGGCCTCGACCAGCACGACCGCCCCCTTCCCGAGGTGATCGGCGTCACTCGCCGCCCGCACAGCGTAGATCGAAAAGCCACCCGTCGTGACGTCATCCGACCCCACCGGCGAGCCGCCACGCCCGCACCGACGCCGGTCGTGAGCCGTCCGGGGGACCCCTCACCCGCGGGCGAGCCGGTCGCGCACCTCCATCAACGCCTCGCCCAGCAGGTTCAGGCCCCGCCAGGACGCCGGGTCGGTCGCGCGCTCGTCGTCGGCGGCCAGCCCGATGCCCCACACCCGGTCCAGCGGGCTGGCCTCGACCAGCACCCGGTCCCCGGTGCCCAGCAGGAACTCCCGCAGCCGGTCGTCCGCGCCGAACTTCGCCAGGTTGCCCCGCACCACGATGTCCATCCGGTTCGCCACCCACGTGTCCTCGTCGAACCCGCGCACCTGGCGGCCCAGCGACTTCGCCTCACGGGGCGTGCGCGCCGCCAGCACCCGCCGGGCGGTGTGCTCGTCGCCGAACAGCAGCGCCTTCCCGCACATCATGAAGTGCTCCGCGGTCCGGTAGGTCGTCCCGTCCACCGAGTACGGGCCCTCCCACCACTGGCTCAGGCACTCCGCGCCGATCGGCGCACCCGGCTCCGCCTGCGCGCCCCAGAAGAACAAGTACTCCGTCACGGCGCAGACCGTGGCACAACCGCCGACCCCGGCACGACACCATTTCCGGCCGCCGCCCCCCTGCCCGCGGCTAGCGGGGCGGCAGGGGCAGCGGCAGGGCGGGCAGACCGTCCATGCTGACCCCGTTGAAGTCCTTGCTCTCGCAGTACGCGGCGAACTCCTCGTCCGACTTGCGGCCGAAGAACTCCGCGTGCAGCGTCCGCTCACCTTGGTACTCCAGGAACGGCACGGCGAACCCGCACGTGTCGCTGATCAGCTTCGCGGTCACCACCACGACCGCGCGCAACGCGGGCCCGTCCGCGTCACCGAACCCGGCCACCAGCTCCGCGAACCCCGGGTCGTCCCGGAACACCGCCTCGCCCGTGCCGTGCACCCGCACGATGTTCGGCGGACCCTCGAAAGCGCACCACATGAGCGTGATCCGCCCGTTCTCCCGCAGGTGGGCCAGCGTCTCGGCGTGGCTGCCACCGAAGTCCAGGTACGCCACCCGCTGCTCGTCCAGCACCCGCCACGTGCCCTTGCGGCCCTTGGGCGACAGGTTCACGTGCCCGTCGGCCGCCAGCGGCGCGGTGGCGGTGAAGAACACCGGCTGGTCCTCGATGAACTGGCGCAGCCGACCGTCGATCCGTTCGTAGGTCTTTCCCATGGCCGCAGTATCCCCGGCGAGATCACCCGCGGACGACCCGATAGTGCCCGGCGTCGCCCCTCCGGCACGGTCCGCGACCGTCCGATCACGCCCCGCGTGAAAGTCGTTGCACCACGCCGGTGGCGACACCACACTCCGGCGAATGGCACCCGAAATCCGTCGCTCCCTGGTCCAGCACTCCAGCCTCCGCCAGGACCCGCACGCGGTCCTGCGCCGCGTGCTCGACCGCGTGCGACCGGGCACCGACCCGGACGCGCCCACCCGGGAACTGGAGCAGCGGATCGCGGACCTGCTCGGCAAGCCCGCCGCCCTGTTCTTCCCCACCGGCACGATGGCCCAGCAGACCGCGCTGCGCGTGCACGCCGAACGCACCGGCCGCCGCACGTTCGCCGCCCACCCCCGGTGCCACCTCGCCGTCTGGGAGGAGGAGGGCTACAGCGCCGTGCACGGCCTGCGCCACAAGGCCGTGGGGGACCGCCACGAGCTGATCACCCTCGACGACCTGGCCGAGGTCCGCGAACCGCTCGCCGCGCTGCTGCTGGAACTGCCCCAGCGCGACCTCGGCGGCCTCCTGCCGACCTGGGACGACCTGGTCGCGCAGACCACCTGGGCCCGTGACCGGGGAGCCGCCGCGCACCTCGACGGCGCCCGGCTGTGGGAGGCGCAGACCGGCTACGAGCGGCCGTTCGCGGAGATCGCCGGCCTGTTCGACACCGTCTACGTCTCCCTCTACAAGGGCCTGGAAGGCGTGCGCGGCGCGGTGCTGGCCGGTGACCGGGAGACCGTCGACGCCGCGTCGGTGTGGCGGCACAGGCTCGGCGGCGCGATCCCGGACTCCTGGCCCGCGGCCGTCACCGCCCTGATGGGCCTGGACGAGGTGCTGCCCAGGATGGCCGAGTTCCGCGACCACGCCCGCGCCGTCGCCGCCGCGATCAACGCCGACGGCTACGCCCGCACCCGCCCCGAGGTGCCCCAGACGCCGCTGTTCCACATCGACATCCCCGCGTCGAAGGACGCCGTCGCCGCCGCGTCGAAGCGGATCCTGGAGGAGACCGGCGTCGAACTGCCCCGGCGACCCGGCACCTCGCCCGACCCGACGCGGTGCACCATCGAGGTGACCATCGGCGTGGTGTCGCTCGACTTCACCCCGCAGGAGGTGGCCGACCTCATCCGGCAACTGCGCTGAACCACCGACTCACCCGCCGCCGGTGATCGCGTCCAGCCGCCGCCTCAGCAGGTCGCGCTCGGCGTCGTTGCCCACCAGCTCCAACGCCCGCCGGTAGGCCTGCGCCGACTCGCCGTCACGGCCCGCGCGGTGCAGCAGGTCGGCGCGCACGGCGTGGAACAGGTGGTAGCCCGCCATCGGGGAGTTGCCCTCCGCCACACCGTCCACCAGCGCCAACGCCGCGCCCGGCCCGTCGACCTCGGCCACCGCGACGGCCCGGTTCAGCGCC
>NZ_JBFAAX010000686.1:0-3098 GCF_040639995.1 Actinosynnema sp. NPDC023658
AACACCGTTCGTCGTGAGCGTTGAACTCAGGGTGCGTGAACGTAGGACTCTCGCGCTCTGGACGTAGGACTCTCGCGGGGTGGGGGGTCAGGGGCGGCCCGGGAGGCGCAGGGTGAACATCGCCCCGCCCTCCGGGGCCCGGCCCACGTAGGCCATGCCGCCGTGGCGCTCGGCCACCTGCTTCACGATCGCCAGGCCCAGCCCCGAGCCGGGCAGCGTGCGAGCCTCGGAGGAGCGGTAGAAGCGCTCGAACACGTGCGGCAGGTCGTCGTCCGCGATGCCGGGGCCCGAGTCGGCCACCTCCACCACCGCGCTGCCGTCGCCCAGCTGCTTCACGGACAGGCGGACCACCCCGCGCGCCGGGCTGAACTTCACCGCGTTGTCCAGCAGGTTGAGCACGGCCCGTTCCAGCGCGCTCGAATCACCGAGCAGCGACCACGGTTGCAGCTCCACCTCGAACTGCACGTCGCTCGCCCGCCGCTTGGCCCGGTCCAGCGCGCGCTCCACCACCTCGACCAGGTCCACCGGCTCGTGCACGACCTGCGGCGCGTCCTCCCGGGCCAGCTCGACCAGGTCCCCGATCAACGTGGTCAGCTCGTCCAGCTGCGCGCGCACGTCGGCGTTGATCTCCGCCTTGTCCTCGTCGGACAACGTCGGGGAGTCCGGCCGCTCCGAGGCCAGCAGCAGCTCCAGGTTCGTGCGCATGGACGTCAACGGCGTGCGCAGCTCGTGCCCCGCGTCCGCCACCAGCCGCCGCTGCCGCTCCTGCGACTCCGCGACCGCGCCCAGCATCGCGTTGAACCGCTGGGACAGCAGCGCCAGCTCGTCGTCGCCGGACACCGGGATCGGCCGGAGGTCACCGGTCAACGCCACCCGTTCGGTGGCCTCGGTCAACCGCTGCACGGGCCGCAGCCCGGTGCGCGCGACCGCCGTCCCCGCCGCCGCCGCGACCAGCACGCCCAGCCCGCTGATTACGAACAGCACCACGGACAGCTTGCCCAGGGTCGTGTTCAGCGGCTTGGTGGACTGCGCGATCACCATCGCCTGACCGTCGCCGTACGGGACCGCGATCACCCGGAAGTCGGTGCGCACGTCGGTCCAGATGTTCTCCAGCCGCGACCCGCGCGCCACGTCCAGGTCGGCGGGCTGGGTCGGCGGCGCGACCGTGTTCTTCGGGTACTGGATCAGCCCGTTCACGTCCAGCACGCCGATCCGGATGTCACCGGCGGCGAGGAACGCGCCCGGGATCTCGGACACGTCGTTGTTGACCTTGGGGGCGTTGACGGCGGCCTGGGCGCGCTGCCGCAGGTTGGAGTCCATCTGGTCGTGCAGGTTCCGGCTCACCGTCATGTACGCGCCGAGCGACACGACGGCCACGGCGCCGGCCACGCAGAACGCCGCGAGCAGGGTGACCCGCGCCCGCAGCGACACCCGCTGGAGTCGCCCGTTGGCGGCACCGATCACGGAGGGGTCTCCCGCAGCACGTAGCCGACGCCGCGCACCGTGTGCAGCAGCCTGGGCTCGCCCTCCGCCTCGGTCTTGCGGCGCAGGTAGCCGACGTAGACCTCCAGCGCGTTGCCCGAGGTCGGGAAGTCGTAGCCCCAGACGTCCTCCAGGATCCGGCCGCGGGTCAGCACCTGCTTCGGGTGCGCCAGGAACAGCTCCAGCAGGGCGAACTCGGTCCGGGTGAGGCTGATCGGGCGCTCGCCGCGCCGCACGTCCCGCGTCCCGGGGTCGAGCTCCAGGTCAGCGAACCGCAGCACCGCGCCCGCCGGCTCCTCGGCGTCGGACGCCGCCCGCCGCAGCAGGGCGCGCAGCCGGGCCAGCAGCTCCTCCAGCGCGAACGGCTTGGGCAGGTAGTCGTCCGCGCCGGCGTCCAGCCCGGACACCCGGTCGGACACCGCGTCACGGGCGGTGAGCACGAGGATCGGCAGGTCGTCGCCGGTGCTGCGCAGCCGGCGGCACACCTCCAACCCGTCCAGCCTCGGCATCATCACGTCCAGCACCATGGCGTCGGGGCGCTGGGAGACGAGGAACTCGAGGGCCTGCTGGCCGTCGCCGGCAAGGTCGACCTGGTAGCCGTTGAACTGCAGTGAGCGGCGGAGCGACTCACGCACGGCCCGGTCGTCGTCGACAACGAGGATGCGCATGGGCTCAGTCTTGCCCCTGGTCCTGAGAGCCGCCTGAGAAGGGAGTGTGAGCTACCCGTCAAGTTTTCGGGCCACCGGCGCGTTCCACCTCCGCCACGTCGCCAGCAGCCGCAGGCCCACGATGACCGCCGACCCGACCAGGGTCACCAGCACGGCGGGCAGGTCCAGGTAGTCGCCGAACGCCACCACCACCGCGCCGCACAACGCCGCCACCGCGTAGATCTCCTTGCGCAGGACGAGTGGGATCTCCCGCAGCAGCACGTCCCGCAGCGCGCCGCCGCCGATGCCCGTGGTCATCCCGACCAGGCACGCCGCGTACGGCGGTGCGCCGAGGCGGAGCGCGGTCGTGGTGCCCGCGGTGACGAACAGGCCGAGCCCGATCGCGTCCAGCAGCAGCACCGCCCGCCACAGCTTGGCCACGGTCGGGTGAAACCAGAACACCACCAGTCCGGTGACGCCCGCGACCGCGAGGTAGGGCCAGCTCACCAACGCCGCCGGCGGGTGCACGCCGAGCAGCACGTCCCGGATGATCCCGCCGCCCAGCGCGGTGGTCAGCGCCAGCACGATGACCCCGAACACGTCCAGCCGCGCCCGCACCGCCGCGACCGCGCCGGAGGCGGCGAACGCGGCGATCCCGATCAGTTCCAGCGCGTCGAGCAGCACGGCTGGTCAGGTTAGAAGCTGTCCGCCAGACGCGGGACGCCAGGTGCGCCGACCAGCCGATCGAGCAGCGCGGCGTCACCGTCGAGCAGCCCGGCGCGGCGCAGCGCGTGGCTGTCCTGCATGCCGCTGAACCACGGCCCGAGCGCCCGCGCGTGCAGCCGCACGGCTCCGCTGCCGCCGGGCTCGACGAGAACGCTCGGCTTTGCCCGCTTCGCGAACCCGTGGGTGAGGGGGCTGTGGATCACTCACTACGATCTCGCCGGTGCGCTTCGTGGCGGATCTCCA
>NZ_JBFAAX010000687.1:0-3091 GCF_040639995.1 Actinosynnema sp. NPDC023658
GTCGGCGGCGGGGCGCGGGTCGAGGTGCGGGTCGGGTTCAGCGACGGCGTGCAGGCCGAGGCGCTGCGGCTGGGCTGCTCGGTGCGGAGCGTGCGGTCGTGACGGCCCTGGTGCGGTACCTGCTGGTGGACGTGCTGCGCACCGATCCGGCGGACCGCCCGACCATGGCCGAGGTGGCCGACCGCCTGCGCACGACGTCCGCACCACACGCGGCAACGACCCGTTCGCCGGCGACCGGACCCGCAGCGCCCCGATCGGAAGCACCCGGTCCGGAAACGCCCCGAGCCCCAACGGTTCCACCGGCGACGGCCCACCCGATGTCCCACCCGGCGGCGACCCGACTGGACCTGAACCCGACCGGTCCGCCGTCCGCGCCCGACACCGGTCCGCAGCGGATCGATCCGCAGCCGACCGGCCCACGACCGAGCACCGCCCCGACGTCACCGGACGGGCACCCGACCCTCCTGGCTCCGCAGCGGAAGCGCAGCGGACGGACGGGTCTCGTCGTCGTGGGCGCGGCGGTCCTCGTCGGACTCGTCGTCCTCGGGCTGGTGCTGACCTCCGGCAACCGGGACCACGGCGCGGCCGACCGTACCGGTACTTCGTCCGGCCGCACGACCGCACCCGCTCCCGCGCGGCTGGAGCAGGCGGTGGCCGAGTACTACGCGTTGCTGCCCCGCAACACCGCCCAGGCGTGGGAACGGCTCGGGCCCGGCCTGCGGGCGCAGGGGCGGGAGCCGTACGAGAAGGCCTGGCGGGCCGTCGGTGACCTCACCGTCAGCCAGCCGCCCGCGGCCTCCGGGCCCGACACCGTCACGATCGGCGTCGACTTCACCGACGTGCAGGGCAGGAAGTTCCGCGAGTCGCACCGCCTGCGGCTCGTCGTCGGCAACGGCACGCCGTTGATCGACTCCGTCGAAGTCCTGTCCTCGCAACAACTCGACACCGGCGGCCAGGACAACGGCGACCACGGCAACAAGGGCAACGGCGACAAGGGCAACGACAAGAAGGACGACCGCCGACGCGGTGGCGGCAAGAACGGCGAAGGCTGAGCACCACGAACCGAGCGCCACGAACTGAGCGCCGCAGAGCCGAACACCGAGCAGCCGGACGAACGACGCCGGGGTTCAGACGACGACTTCGCCCCAGACCGCCTTGTACCGGGCACGCGGGTCCACGCCCCAGCGCGACGCCAACCGGTTGACCAGCAGCAGCCCCCGGTGGTGCAGCCCGCGCCCGCCCGGCTTGCCGAGCACCGGCAGCAGTTGCGGACTGGCGTCGAAGACCTCCACCCGCACCACGTGCCGGTCGCGCAGGCGGCTCAGCCGAAGCCTGCGCGGCGCGGTGGCGTGCTCGATGGCGTTGGTGAGCAACGCGTCCGCGATCATCAGCAGGTCCAGCCGCGTCGACTGGTCCAGGTCCGGCACGTTCGCGGTGATCCACCGGCGTGCGCGGCGCACGGACGGTCTTCTGTCGTCCAGGTCGAAGTCGACGTGGTCAGAGGACCGTCGAACGACATCCACTACGCAGGCCTTCCAGCACTAGGCACAACCCCTTCGAGCCCGGGGCTCACGTGCCGGGTTCCCCGCGACCACCCGGACAAACGGTGACACCGGCCTCACCGCGACTCGGCCGCCGCGGGGATCAGGTGGTCGACCAGGCCCGCGGTGGCGTCGATCAGCTTGACCACCCGCGTGACCTCGGGTGATGCCACCAGGGTCAGGTCCGTTCCGTGGTCGCGGCACAGGTCGGCCGCGTGCAGCAGCACGGCGAGACCCGCGACACCCATGAACGTCACGCCGCCCAGGTCGAGCCGCACCCGTTCCGCGTCGAGCCCGTCGCGCGACAGGCAGTCCTGGATCTCGTCGGCCGTGCGGACGTCCACGTCGCCGGACACCGTGATCACCGTGGTGCCGTCGTCGGTCCGGCTTTCGCAGGAGAACGTCGCGCGCGGATCGGACCTGCTCGTCCCGGGTGCCAAAGGTCGCCTCCTGACTCGCCCGCTGTCGTCCCGCGCCGGCGGGAGCGGTTCAGGCGAAGCGGACTTCCGCCCAGACCGTCTTGCAGTCGCCGCGGGTCTCGTGTCCCCAGTTGACCGACAACCGGTTGATCATCAGCAGGCCGCGTCCCTGCTCGGGCGTGTCGAGCCGGCCCAGGACCGGGAACCGGCTCGGGCTGCTGTCGTCGACCTCGACGCGCACCACGTCGCCCACCCGGTGCAACCTCAGCCGTCTTGGCGGGCCCGCGTGCAGGTAGGCGTTGCCGACCAGTTGCGCGGCGATCACCTGGAGGTCCACGAGCCGATCGCCGTCGGTGCCGGGGAACGTCCCGGCGACCAGTCTCAGCAACTCGTCCTGGGCAGGAGGGGTGTCGGGGAGGCTCAGGTCGACGCCATCCCGGGGTAGTTCGACAGTGCTCACACGTTTCACCCTCCGGTGCCCTGTATGCCCAAGGCATGAACAACGCGGTGGTACCCGGTGATCCGAGGTATCAAACGCCTGAATCTAACTCACCCGAACGGCGTAGTAAACGTTACTTCTGAGTGATCGCCACGGGTACCTCGACCCGCACGGGCTGCCGGGGGGCCGCGGTGACCGTGCCGGTGATCGTGCCGCTGGTCGACTTCGGGCCGGCGAGCAGCCGGAAGAGGAACGTCACCGAGCCGCCGGCGGGCAGTTCCGCCTCGGCCCGGCACGTCACGGTGCCCTTGCCGGGCCCGCACCCGATCGCCTGCGCCACCGCGCCCTCCCACCGCAGGAGCGGCCGGCCGCGCAGGTTGTTGCCGGAACCGACGACCTGGACGCCGTCGGGCAGCGTCAGCACCAGGGTGGGAGCCGCCACGGGCGTCGAGCCGGTGTTGCGGACGATGACGGGCAGCGCGACGGGCGGTCCGCCGGTGGTCAGGGCGACCCCCTCGGGCACGATCGGGACCAGCGCCTCGGCCCGGGGTTCGACGACCGTTGCGGTCCCCGCCTGCTCTTCCGCCGTGGCAGTGCCGGAGGTCTGCTCGCCGGGCCACCGCACGGGGCGGCGCGCTCGTGGACGCCGATGAGGCCGTGGCCATCCCGACCGGGTGAACCACCGCGACCGT
>NZ_JBFAAX010000688.1:0-1106 GCF_040639995.1 Actinosynnema sp. NPDC023658
CTCGTCGAGGCACTGGGCCGTGACGTCGAAGACCTCCCGGATGTCGGCCTCCAGCGCCTCGGCCACCGACGCGCGGCAGTGCACGCCGAGCGGCACGCCGTCGTGCACGGTCTCGAACGAGGCGTACGGCCCGGCGACGACCGTGGTCAGGTACGTGGCCTGCGCCACCTCCTGCACGACCCGCCAGCGCCCGGGCGACACCTTCGCCGCCGCGCCCGTGCCGAGCACCGTCCACTTTTCGGGAACGGTCAGCTCGAAGGTGAACGGCGCTTTGAGATCCGGTTGGTCGAAGCACGCGAAAATGCGCGGAGCGTGGTCGAGGAACACCGCTCCGTACACGTACACCTGGTCGTCGGCCGGGTCGACGTAGCGGTGCAGCCCCTTGGACTCCCGCGAGTACGCCATGTCCGCGACCACGACGAGCTCGTTGGCGGCGGCCAGCCCGGTCAGCGGCAACCGGCCGTCGACCAGCGCGGACACGTCCAGCTCGCGTCCGTTGAGCCGGGCCTCCAGCAGTGCCGCCGGCTTGACGTCCACGAACGTCGACCCGTCCCCGTCGGCGCTGAAAGCGATTTTCGTCGTAGACCGAAATACTTTCCCATCGCCGGTCAGATCCAGGTCCACGTGATACGAGTCGACCTCCAACAAAGCGCCTCGTGCGGCTGCTTCGGATCGAGTCAAACTGGCCATGCGGCGACCCCTCCTGCTTGATAGGAAGGATCGTAAACACGACTTGTGCCACGTCAACGACCCAATTTGGTTCTCTTATAGGGTCTGCCCAAGGAATGCTGATGGCCCGCTCGACCGGCGTCCCCGCAGCGCCGTTTCGCCCGTCCGGCGGTGTCGGGAGCGCTAACTTCCCAGGTAGTCGCGCGCGATACGCTTGGGCACGCACATCCGCCAGGCGTCCACGACCAACTCCGCCAACTCCTCCTCGTCCAGTCGGGACAACGTCGCCCGGACCCAGTTGTACCGCTCGTCCGAAGGCACCGGCGGATGGAATTTGTCGGGGTCCGAGGTAATCAGCGCCGCCCGCTCCTCCTTGGGGAACGCGAATCCCATCGTCAGCTCGTCAGGCGACAGCAGCGCCGGCACCGGCCACCCGG
>NZ_JBFAAX010000688.1:1116-3080 GCF_040639995.1 Actinosynnema sp. NPDC023658
CGACAGGGCGAGGTACACGATCCGCCCGATGCGGAATTTGACCCGGTCGCGGACCAGCGCCTCCTCCGTGCGGGGGAGGGCCCGGGCGATGCGGCGCACGTCGTCGGCGGTGACGCCCCGGCGCGGCGCCGTCCAGCCGCGGGTGAAGGCGAGGTAGCAGTACTCGTCGATCACCTTCGCCAGCGAGCGGCCCGGGCGGCCGAGGTCGTCGAGCAGCTCCGGCTCGGGCACGCCGGCCTCGGACAGCAGGTCCACCGCCCAGCCGCGGGTGAGCAGCAGGTGCGCCCGGTACGCCGCGCCGTCGCGCCCGCCGTGCAGGCGGTCTGCGATCATGTTGTCCCACGGCGGCAGGCTGTTGGGCCGCAACGCGAACAGCAGCTTGGACGCCGCCGTCGGACCCAGCGTCCGGGTGCCGCGCGGCGTGGCCGCCGCCGTGCTCGCGGACAGCGCGGCGAAGCCCTCGGCCAGCCGCCGCACCTGCTCGTCGGTCAGGCCGGCGAGCCGCGTACCGGGATCGGGCAGGACGTCGCGCCACGACGCCCACCAGGCCGCCAGGCTCTCGTCCAGCACTCGCGGCTCGCCGGGACGGGGCGTGCGGATGCGGCAGCCCCACGCGTTGAGCCACACGTGCGCGGCGTCGCGGTGGGCGGGCGAGCCGAGGTCGAACGCCGGTGCGGTGGCGGCCGTGAGGACCGTCCACGACTTCTCCGGGGTGGTGAAGCCGCCGAACTCGGACACGGCGGCGCGCAGGGTGGTCAGATCCGGTTTCACGACGCGGCACCCTAGTTCACCCCTTGGGCACCGTTCACCCCTTGCGCGCCGGCGCGGTCGTCGGTAGAAACGTCGACGAGCCCGGCGTTCGGCCCGCCCCAGCTGCGCGCACCCCAAATCCCGCTACGGCGTACCGCCGCGTCCTTGGAGTGCCCGAATGACCGAGTCCTGGCTGTTGGAAACCCGCGTGTTCAAGCTCAAGCCCGGCACCCGAGCCGAGTTCGACCGCATCAGCCGCGACGGCACCATCCCGCTCATGCGCCGCATCGGCATCACGGTCCTCGCGTTCGGACCGTCCCCATTGGACGAGGACGAGTGGCACCTCGTGCGCGCGTTCCCGGGCATGGAGGAGCGCGTGCGGCTCGCCGGCTCGCTGTACGAGCACCCCGAGTGGGCCGAGTTCGACGGCCCGGTCGGTGAGATGATGGCCGACTACAGCACGGCGCTGGTGCCCGTGCCCGAGAGCACGGTCGAGCTGCTGTCCCAGCCCGGCGCGTTTGCCTAGGATCTCGTCGGTGACCAGGAACCTGTCGCACCTCGCGGCCATCGCCAACGTCGACGACGACTACCGCCACTACGCCAAGGAGGTCATCGCGCTCCCCGACCACGACGTAGCCCTGCCCGACGCGCACCTGAAGTGGTACGAGGTGCGCGAGGCGCAGGACGTGGTGGACCCCGGGCTGCGCGAGGAGGGCAAGTCGTTCCTGCGGGAGCAGGTCGCCTCCGGCGAGCTGGACATCTCCGGCGACCTCGGCTTCGTCATCCACCACCTGTGCCGCGGCGACTTCTACTTCCTCATCGTCTGCACCTGGCGGCGCGAGAACGAGATGTGGGAGACCGTCTACATCCGGGACGTGAAGCAGCACGACAGCTACCGCCGTTTGGAGCAGGGCAAGCACCGGGAAGTGCTCTGCGTGTGGGAGATGGGCGCGTTGCTGCACGAGCAGCAGGCCTGGATCCGCTACCTGTACTCCGACCGGGACGAGCAGGCCAAGATCGCCTACCTCGACGACCGGTTCACCGGCACCGTGTGACGTCGTCCGGGGTCGCCGCACGTCGCGGCGGCCCCGCACGTCCCGTCACGGGACCACTTCGCCCACCGGGTCCTGGCGCCGCTTCCGGTTCCACCGCAGGAACAGCAGCGCCGTCGCGGTCACCACCAGCGGCCACAGCATGTACACCGCCGTGGCGAC
>NZ_JBFAAX010000689.1:0-3077 GCF_040639995.1 Actinosynnema sp. NPDC023658
CGGAAGCCGGCCACTGCGCGATCAGCGCGTACGCACCGCCGGCGACGACCAACCCCCGCGCCCGCGCCGCGCAGGACGGGGAGAAGCGCGCCGAGGCACGCGCGACCGCCGAGGCGCGCGTCCGCGAACTGCGGGTACGGATCGCCACCGGAACGGACGCGGTGTGGCAGGCCCGGGCCGCCGCCGACGCCGGGAAGCGGGAGTGGTGGGCCGCGAAGGAGGCCGTGGACCGCGAGATCGCCGCGTACAACGAGCGGCCCGCGCTGACCTCGCGGGACGTCGAGTTCGTCGACCTGGTGGACGCCGAGGGCGAACGCGTCGGTGTCGGCTTCCTCTCGGGGCAGGAGGCGGACGTCGCGCGGAGGGCGTTCACGAACGGTGCGGGGAAGCGGTTCACCGCCCCGGAGGACGGCTCCCGCCGGTTCCACGTCGCCGTGCACCACGACGACGCCGGGTACCACGTGCCCCTGCGGGCCGGTGGGGAGGTCGTGCTGGACGACCGCGCCTTCATGCTGCTGCTGGCCACCACCCGCGTGGCGCCCCCCGAGTCGACGCTGACCCTGCTGAGCTGCGAGGTCGCCGACGCGAAGCCGCTGCGGCGCTGGGCGAGGGGGTACGGCCACCGGGGCGGCGTCGAGGTCTTCCCGGACCGGGTCGAGCTGACCGGTGCGGGCGGGTTCCGGCAGTTGGGCGCGGGCGACCCCGCCGTGCCGACCGCGGACGCGGTGGTGCTGGGCAGACCAACCCCCGTGATGCTCCCCGCGCCGGCCTGGGCGATGGCCGACGCGGCGCGGTGGACGCGGGTGGACCAGGCGATGCCCGGCGCGTCCGCGCTGCACCTGTACGCGCACTTCACCAACGGCTGGTTCTTCGCCCGCGACAGGTGGATCGGCCCGGCCGCCCTCGCTGCGGAGCTCGTCGCCCGCGTGGAGGCCAGGGGCACCGCGGCGCGTGACCTCGACCTGAGCACCCCCGTGGTGCTGATGGTCGAGCAGCTCGACCCGCACGGCCTGCACATCAAGGCGGCCGAGCGGTTCGCCGAGGCGTTGCGCGGCGACGGCGCCTACCGCCGGGTCGAGGTCAACACCGGACCGCTGCTGATCAAGCCGGGCACCGGGACGGTCGACCTCGGCGCGGCCCGGTTCGCCAAGGTGTCGGCGCTGCGGCCCTCGGACGTGCGGTGGCAGCCCCTGGGCAGCGGCGTGACCCGGCACTGGGGGATGGCCCTCCTCGGCGACGACAGCCGGTATCCCTCGCTGCGCGAGGCCGTGCGGCAGGTCGGTCCCGGGTCCGAGCACCTGATGGGCGTCGCCCGCGCGGACCGGACCGTCGAGATCGTCGAGGTGCCCTGGGCGGCGAGCGCGGTCGGTGACCGCGTCCGGCCGTTCACGCTGTACCTGGAGAGCGCGCGCGGGCGGTACGTCGTCCGCCTCTCCGACGACCGGCTCCTCAGGCTGACGGCGGAGGAGACGCTGAAGCTGCTGATGGGGCTCGGGCCCTTCATGTCGCTGGTGGCCGCTCCGGTGCGCAGGCCGCTGGTGCTGGTCACCGCCGGGGACGAGGCGGACGGCGACCTGAACCGGGAGCTGCTGCGGCTCCTGTACGAATCGGAGGGGTACCGACCCACCGGGCAGTACGCCGGACCACTGGTCGAGGACCCCGTCCTCCCGGTCGTGCTGCCCCCGAACGGCCGCTTGCGCCTGGGGCCGGTCGCGTCGCTCGACGACGTGGTCCACGAGCGCGGTGGCGGGTTCCGCCTGCGCGGTTCGCGCCCCCTCGGCACAGCACTGGAACGCGTCGCCACCGAGATCAGGAAGGGCCGGTGGCGCGATCCCCGCTGGGGTGACCGCGAGCCCGTCCTGGTGCTCGTGGACTCCACCGAGCAGCACGTGGACGTGGCCCTGGTCGACGGCGGGGTCGTGCACCTGGGTGGTCGGGCGGTCGGCGCGCTGCACCTGGAGGACGACGATTTCGTCGCCGAGCTGGAAGAGGGCGTGGACCGCCCGGTGCTGCTGATCGGCGAGGACGCGGGCAAGCGGCCCCGGACCGGTGGTGTCGGGTTCGACTTCGCCTCGGCGCTGCGCGCGAAGAACCACTTCCACGACGTCTACGCGCTGGTCGGCGGGAACGGGCGGCACTCCTTCCGGTGGGTGTCGCAACTGCGCGCCGGTGACCTGGAGCTGACCCG
Organism: Actinosynnema sp. NPDC023658; assembly: GCF_040639995.1. Classification (NCBI taxonomy): domain Bacteria; kingdom Bacillati; phylum Actinomycetota; class Actinomycetes; order Pseudonocardiales; family Pseudonocardiaceae; genus Actinosynnema; species Actinosynnema sp. NPDC023658. The sequence goes on from NZ_JBFAAX010000689.1 coordinate 2,189, forward strand.
GCTGACCAGGGCGGATGGGAGGCCGGCCGCCCTGGTGGCACGTGCGCCGGGTGACGACGACGACGTCGAGCGCGCCCGGGCGTGGGCGTGGCACTCCACCCCCGAGGGGGTGGCACGGCTGCTGGAGGCCGCCGGCGTCCCCCGGGAACAGCGGGAGTGGCCACCGGGGCGGCAGCCACCGCTGCTGCTCGCCTCCCGCTCGGCACAGGGCTACCTCGCCTCCCGCTCCGACGACGTGGCCGTGCCCGTGACGGGATCGGGCCTCGCGGGCGTCCTCGCCGGGGAACCCGCCGTCCGCCGGATGGCCGGTGTCGACCCCGACCTGCCCCTGCTGCTCGCCGCTTTCGGCCACGCGCCGGTCGAGGTGGACGGGTTCGCCGAGGGGATGGCGCGGGGCGGCTACTTCCGCGACGTGCTGTGGTTCGACGGCCCGGTGGAGTTCGGCGCGCCCGGCTCCGGGGACGTGGGCGGCGGCCCCGTCCGGGTGTTCCGGCGCTTGGCGCCCGAACCCGACGACGTGGTGAGCTTCCCGCTGGTGCACCCGGTGACCGGCCGCGTCGAGGGGCAGTTCTTCCCCCTTGAGCGCGCCCACGCCGTCGGCATGGCCGCCGCCCGGTACAGCGAGGTGGAGTCCGGGGTGACCGGCTACGTCGGCGAGACGCCGCTCGCCGGCGGGGCGGAGCACGCGGGGGACACGGAGGTCGTCGAGGTCGTCGAGGAGGCCTACGGCTGGCTCGCCGGGACCGTGCCGCCGTGGTTCCTCACCGCGGTCCACCGCGGCGACCGGTTGCTGGTGCGCACGCGCGTCGGCCGCGACTCCTCCTACGAGGGTGACGTGGTGCCGCTGCGACCCGCGAGCGCGGGCCGGGTCCTGACCGGCAACCGGATC
>NZ_JBFAAX010000690.1:0-3073 GCF_040639995.1 Actinosynnema sp. NPDC023658
GACTCGCTCACCGCGGCACTGGGCGACTCACCCAGCCCCGTGCTGGGCCGCCCGGTGGCCAACACCCGGACCCACGTGCTGGACGCGACGCTGCGACCGGTGCCACCGGGAGTGGTGGGCGAGTTGTACGTGGCCGGGGTCGGACTGGCGCGGGGTTACCTCAGGCGGCCCGGACTGACGGCCGGGCGGTTCGTGGCCGACCCGTTCGGACCGCCGGGGACCCGGATGTACCGGACCGGGGACCTGGTCCGGTGGCGTGCCGGCGGGCTGGAGTTCGTGGGCCGGGCCGACGACCAGGTCAAGCTGCGCGGCTTCCGGATCGAGCTGGGCGAGGTCGAGGCGGTGCTGCGCGAGCACGACGGTGTCGACGAGGTCGTGGTGGTGGTGCGCGAGGACCGCCCGGGTGATCAACGACTGGTCGCGTACGTCGTGACGGCGCGGCAGCCGGAGGTGCTGCGGGCGTACTTGCGGGAGCGGTTGCCGGACTACATGGTGCCGTCGACGTTCGTGGTGCTGGAGAGCCTGCCGTTGGCCGCCGGCGGCAAGCTGGACCGGGCCGCGCTGCCGGTGCCGGAGGCGCCGTCCGCAGTGGGCCGGGCGCCGCGATCGCCGCGGGAGCAGTTGCTGTGCGGGCTGTTCGCCGAGGTGCTGGGCGTGCCCGGCGTGGGCGTCGACGACGACTTCTTCGCCCTGGGCGGGCACTCGCTGCTGGCCACCCGACTGGTGGCCCGCGTGCGTGCGACCCTCGGCGTGGAACTGGGGCTGCGGAGTGTGTTCGAGGCCCCGACGGTGGCCGGCATGGCGGCCGGTCTGGACCAGGTGGGACCGGCACGGCGGGCCCTGACGGCGGGGGAGCGACCGGCTGCGGTGCCGTTGTCGTTCGCGCAGCAGCGGCTGTGGTTCCTGGACCGGATGGAGGGCCCCAACTCCACCTACAACGTGTCGCTCGCCCTGCGTCTGGTCGGTGAGCTCGACCGTGACGCGCTCCAGGCGGCGCTTCGTGATGTCGTGCTGCGGCACGAGAGCCTGCGGACGGTCTTCCCGCAAGTGGAAGGCGTGGCGTACCAGCGAATCCTGGATCTCACCCCCACGCTGGACGTCACCCGGGTCGACGACCTGGCGGAGCCGCTGTTGGCGGCCATGGAGCACAAGTTCGACCTCGCGTCGGAGCTGCCGATCCGGACCTGGCTGTTCGAGTCGGCCCCGGACGAGCACGTGTTGCTGATCCTGGTGCACCACATCGCCGCCGACGGCTGGTCGTTGAGCCCGTTGGCGCTGGACCTGGCGCAGGCGTACGCGGCGCGACGGCAGGGGCAGCGACCGGGGTGGGCGCCGCTCCCGGTGCAGTACGCGGACTACACGTTGTGGCAGCGGAGCCTGCTGGGTGAGCAGTCCGACGAGGACAGTGCCTTCACCGGGCAGCTGACCTACTGGACCGAGGCGCTGGCCGGGTTGCCCGATCAGCTGCAACTGCCCACCGACCGCTCGCGTCCCGCGGTCGCCTCCTACCGCGGCGATCACGTCTTCGTCCGGCTGGACGCCGACCTGCACGCCGGCCTGGAGGCGCTGGCCCGTCGTTGCGGGGCGAGTGTGTTCATGGTGTTGCAGGCGGGGTTGGCCGCTTTGCTGACCAAGTTGGGTGCGGGTGAGGACGTCCCGGTGGGGAGTCCGATCGCCGGTCGTACGGATCAGGCGTTGGACGATCTGGTGGGCTTCTTCGTGAACACGTTGGTGTTGCGGACGGACACCTCGGGCGATCCGACGTTCGCGGAGTTGGTGGCGCGGGTCCGGGAGACGGCGTTGGACGCCTACGCCCATCAGGACGTGCCGTTCGAGTACCTGGTGGAGGTCCTCAACCCGGCGCGGTCCCTGTCCCACCACCCGCTGGTCCAGGTCATGCTGGCACTGCAGAACGCGCCGGAACTGGACTTCTCCCTGCCCGGCCTGGAGGTCACCCAGGTCTCGACGCCCGTCACCACCGCCGAGTTCGACCTGGCGTTCAGCCTCTGGGAGCGGCGCGGCCCCGACGGCGCGGTCGACGGGGTGCACGGCGTCCTCGAGTACAGCACCGACCTGTTCGACCGCACCAGCGTCGAAACCCTCGTCACCCGCTGGACCGGCTTGCTGCGGGCGTTGACGGCGGTGCCCGACCGCCCCGTCAGCCGGTTCGACGTCCTCACCGACGACGAGCGGGAACGGCTCCACGCCTACAACGACACCGCCACCCCGGTCCCGACCGCGACCCTGGCGACCCTGTTCGAGCAGCAGCCACCCGAGGCCGTGGCCCTGGTCGACGGCGGCACCGAACTGACCTACGGGGAAGTCGACGAGCGGGCCAACCGCCTGGCCTGGCTGCTGATCGAGCGGGGAATCGGCCCGGAACGGATCGTGGCGTTGCGGATGCACCGGTCCGCCGAGCTGGTCATCGCCCTGCTGGCGGTGATCAAGGCCGGCGGCGCGTACCTCCCGGTGGATCCGGAGTACCCGGCCGAGCGGATCTCGTTCATGCTCGACGACGCCAAACCGGCGCTGGTGCTGACCGGGATCCCCGACGACGTCGCGTCCTATCCGGCCGACCGCCCCGCGGTCCCGGTGCTGCCGGGCAACGCCGCGTACGTGATCTACACCTCCGGCTCGACCGGAAAGCCGAAAGCGGTGGTCAACACCCACGCCGGTGTGGCGAGCCTCGCCGTGTCGCAGACCGGGCGGTACGCGATCGGGCCGGGCGACCGGGTGCTCCAGTTCTCCTCACCCAGCTTCGACCTGTCGGTCATCGAGCTGCTGATGGCGTTCCCGGCCGGGGCCGCCCTGGTGATCCCGCCGCCGGTCCCGCTGGTCGGCTCCGCCCTGGTCGAGGTGCTCGCCGAGCAGCGGATCACCCACGCGTTCATCCCGACCGCCACGCTGACCACCGTGCCCGTGCAACCCCTGCCGGTGCTGCGCACGCTGGTGGTCGGCGGTGAGGCCTGCCCGCCGGCGCTGGTGGCGGCCTGGGCCACCGGCCGGCGGGTGATCAACGCGTACGGGCCGACCGAGAGCACGGCCAGCGGGCCGCTCGTGCTGGCGCAGGCCG
>NZ_JBFAAX010000691.1:0-3072 GCF_040639995.1 Actinosynnema sp. NPDC023658
TGGGACCTCCTGGCGTCACTGATCGCGGACGTCGGCAACGCGGGCGACGCCGACGGCGTGCCGGCGGCCGGCGACGTGACCGCGGCCGGCGACGTGCGGGCGTCGTTCGAACCGAACTACAACTCCCTGACCTACGCCGTGGTGTGCCAGGACTTCTCGCTGCGGTTCGAGGACTTCGACCGGTACCGGGCGTTGCGCCGGGCCGAGCTGCGCGCCGCGCCGACGTTGCGCGGCACGTTCATCGGCCACACCGAGGCCGCCGCGTGCGTCGGCTTCACCGACCGCCCGACCAACCCGCCGCACCGCCTGGACGTCGATCAGGCCCCGCCGCTGCTCCTGCTGACGAGCCGCTACGACGTCGCCACGCCGTACCAGTGGGCGCAGAACGTGCACCGGCAGGCGAAGGGCTCGCACCTGGTGACCTTCGACGGCCCCGGCCACGGCGTCTACCACGCCAACGAGTGCACGCGGTCCGCCGCGGACGCCCACCTGCTCGGCACGGCCCCCGCCCGCGACCGGACCTGCTGACCTCAGCCCGACCCTCCCTCCCGTCCCCCGACTCGCAGGGCCGTGCTGCGCTGCACAGTGTCCACAGTGGACAACGGTTGCGCCCTCCCGAGCATGACCCACGTCACGCAATCGTCCTGTCACAAGGACCGGGGCGTCGGCATCTAGTGGCCGTCCAGTGCGCACCACTGATGAGGAGCGGGTCGTGGAACCACGGTTCGACATGATGACCAACGAGATCGCCGTCAAGTTCGCCAAGCGGTTCGCCAACGCCGGCCTGGTGCTCCACCAGTCGACGCTGCCGAGGTCCACGCAGGAGCTGGTGTCGTTGCGCGCCAGCCAGATCAACGGCTGCGGTTGGTGCATCGACATGCACACCAAGGAGGCCGTGGCCGCCGGTGAGGACCAGGTCCGGCTCAACCTGGTCGCGGCCTGGCGCGAGTCCACCGTGTTCACCGAGGCCGAGCAGGCCGCGCTGGCCCTGGCCGAGGAGGGCACCCGGCTCGCCGACACCCACGAGGGCGTGTCGGACGGGACGTGGGCGTTGGTGCGCAAGCACTACGACGACGACCAGGTCGCCGCGCTGGTCTGCCTGGTGGGCCTGATCAACGCGGCCAACCGGCTCGCGGTGATGGTGCACCAGAAGGGAGGGTCCTACCAGCCCGGCATGTTCAGCTCCTTCACGGGCTGAGCCCTCCTGGGGGCGGGTCCGAGGTCGGCCGGGCGACGAGCACCGGCCGACCGGTCCGTCCCACTTCCGCCACCGCACCCGGACAACGCTCCGTGGCATGGGCACAGCGACGCCGCCCGACCAGTGTGCTCCGGCCACCTGGTGACGGGTCCGCACAGGTGCTTACCGTTCGGTTCCCGCACCGGTGCGGGTGGGCGGAGGGTGGACTGTGCTGGGGCTCGCCGCGGCGCTGGTCGCGTCGATGGTGTGTGCCGCAGAGGGATGGGCCGCAGAGGGATGGGCCGCAGAGGGATGGGCCGCAGAGGGATGGGCCCGGCGGGCTGGGATTCGCTCGGTGCCCTGGAGCAGTGGGTGGAGCGCCACCGCCCGCCCGTGCACCCGGTGGTCACCGACAAGAACCCCGGCGCGTCCGGCCGTACCCGGCCGTTGTGCGAAGCGCCTGCCTATCCGCGGTACACCGGCGTCGGTGACCCGGATTCGGCTCGCAGCTTCGCGTGCACCGAGCCGTAGCCGGGTGGTACGGGGCCGTCGGGGCCGGCGCGGGTCAGCCCCGGCGGCGGCGCACCGGGCCGGGAGCACCGGTCCGCCGACGCCCGGTCCGCCGTCGAGCGGGCGCGCGGCAGCCGGAGCCGACCGGGGTCCGCCGTCGTTCTTCGGCCAGCCACTCGTCCAGCGCGTCGGCCAGGCGGGGGAGCGCGCGCAACTCACCGACGCGGTGCCCGTGCCGCATGTTCGCCCACACCACGCCGAACGCCGCGAGGTCGAGGCCGTGGACGATGCCCGCCAGCCGCCGGGAGGCGTAGTCGGCAGCCTCCGCCCGGTCGGCTGACCACACCGTGACGTCGAGGTTGCGGGTCGGTAGCTGGTCGCGGGTCTGGCTCATCGGGCGTGACCTCGGTGGGGTTGCGGTGGCGTGACCTCACGCTAGGCAGGCGTGGCGGGCGGATCCATGTCGTCGCGCCACCGCGTGTGCCGCGCCCTGTGGTGCGGCGCCACATTGCCGGGTGCTCACCGGCGCGGCTGTCCCTTGCTCACCTTCAGCAGCCGCAACGCGATCTGCACCTCCAGCAGCCGCTCGGGTTCGCGCCACGACTCACCGAGCAGCCGGCCGATCCGGGCCGGCCGCTGCGCGACGGTGTTGACGTGCAGCTGCAGCGCCTGGGCGGTGTTGGTGACGCTCTGACCGGTCGCGCAGAACGCGTCGAGGGTCTGCGCCAGGTCGGTGCCGCGGGCCTCGTCGTAGTCCAGGCACCGCGCCGATCGACGAGTGGACGAACGCGCCGATGTCAGCCCTGCCCGCGAACAGGATCCCGACCGAGCCCAGCGCCGCCGCGTCGGTGGCCTCGCCGTGCCGGCCCAGCGCCGGCCCGTCACCGTGGTCGTCCCCTCGCCGGGACCACGAGCCGAAAGGTGGACAGCGGCACCCGCCGTGGCGATGTGGCGGACGCACACGGGCCGAGCGGTGCGGTGTGGTCGCCGGACATGGACGTGTCGGGTCGCCGGGGCCGGGTAACCGGGGGACGACTGCCGGTCCGGAGCGAGGGAGAGGTATGAGCGACACGACGACGGTGAACAGGCTGCGCACGGTGTTGCGCGACGTCGGGTACCCGGCGGACAAGGGGCAGCTGGTCGACCACGCGTCGCGCAACAACGCGGACGAGGACACCGTGCACGCGCTGCACTCGGTCCCGGACCGCCTCTACCAGTCCTTCGACGAGGTGGTCGAGGCGGCGGAGATCGACCAGGACCGCGAGGTCTGAGCGAACCGGTGGAGGGCGGGGGGGTGGGGGGGGGGGGCCCCCCCCGGGGCCCCCCCCGGGCGGGTTACCAAAACGGTGGGGGGGGGGGGGCGGAGCGGGGGGGGGGGGGGGCCC
>NZ_JBFAAX010000692.1:0-3071 GCF_040639995.1 Actinosynnema sp. NPDC023658
GGAGGTCGACGGCCGGATGGAGCGCCGCGACCCCAGCATGGAGATCGCCGGCAACACGACCGGGACCGCGGACGTGCCCGGGGTCGGTGCGGTCGAGCGCGTCGTCGAGGGCGATCCGACGCTCATCGTGACCGACACCGTCGAGCTGGCGGTCCGGCGTCGCCTGGACGCGGACGCCGGGCTCACCGGTGCCACGCTGGTCGGCACGTGGCCGGGTCAGGCGACACCGGTGCCCCTGGCGTCCGCGACTCCTCGCTAGGACCGTTCCGCGCGCCGGCCTCCGTCCACCCGCCGGCGGCCGTCCGAGCGCTGGCCGCCGTTCGAGCGGTCGGGACCGTGCGTGCGGCGGGGACCGCTCAGTCCTTCCAGGGCATCTCGTTGCGCAGTCCCTCGTGGATCGCGTAGGCGTTCTTCACCGCGGCCTTGAGCGCGCCCTCCACCCACCGCCGGTGCCGGCGGTCGCAGGCGTCGTTGGCGAACCACACCCGGTTCACCGGCCGGATCACGTCGTCGTAGAACGCCTCGCTCATCTCGCACGCCCGGAACAGCGGGCCGATGCCGCAGGCGAACCAGTCGAGCGCCCAGTCCTTGTAGACGCCGAACTCGAAGGTGTCCCGCGCCTCCGGGTGGATCTTGACCAGGTCCTCCAGCGCCTGCATCACGCTCTCCTCGCCGGCCAGCGGCGTGTACGGCATGCTGTCCTGCTCCCAGCAGTACGACGCGATCATCACGCCCTTCTTGTACCGCGTGTCCTGCCCGGCGGGCGGGTAGACGATGTTGCGGATCGCCAGGTCGGTCACGGTCAAGCCGTGCGTGATGCCGTACGAGGTCTCCCACCACCGTTCGCTGAACTGCATGAACAGCTTGTGCGCGCGGCCGTAGTAGGTGTTGCGGATGGCGTACCACTTGTCCGGGTCGAGTCCCTCGATCTCCATGTGCCGCAGGCTGGCGAACGGCACGGTCACGATGCACTCGTCCGCGACGACGGTCTGCGAGCGGCGGCCGGCGCGGTAGTGCACGCGCACCTCGGAGTCGGTCTGGTCGACGCCGTGCACCAGCGCGCCGAGCCGGATGTCGTCCATCAGGAACGGCTCGAACGCCCTGGGCAGCGTGTCCGCGCCGTCCTCGATGTAGACGAGCTGGCCGAACACGTCCTCGTAGTAGTGCGAGAACCACTCCAGCAGCGAGAAGTGGTACCGGCCCTCCAGGTTGAACAGCGGCCCGAGCATCGACAGCGCGCCGTCACTCAGGCCGCGCTCCTTGAGGTAGCCGAGCAGCGTGTACCGGTCGTAGTCGGTCAACAACCGGTGCCACGCCTTCGCCTCGTCCTCGTTCTCGACGATGTCGATGAGCGGTTGCACGGTGTGCCGCAGCAGGTCGTGCGGCGCTTTGTCGGCCTCGCCGGGCAACAGGTCGAAGGTGAACCGGTCGGCGCTGAAGTCCCGCCGCCGGACGCCTTTCCCCTGGAGGTAGACGAAGGTGTCCTCGTCGTACATGGGGAACGGTTTGGTCGCGAGCTTGAACTTCTCGTCGATCAGGTACGAGACCAGCGGGTGCTGTTGCGGGAACCGCATCGCGCCGAACTCGCCGTACATGTCGCCCGCGAAACCGCGGTAGGTGAGGATGCGCCCGCCCAACCGGTTCTGACCTTCGAGGATCGTCACCTCGTGGCCCGCGTCCTTCAACATCATGGCGGCGGTCAGCCCGGCCATGCCGGCGCCGATCACCACGATGCGCCGACGCGGCGCGGAACTCTCCGGCAACCCTTCCTTGAGCAGGTCGAGAACGTCCAACGCCATGGGAACCACCTCACACCCGATCGACCCCGCGGTGATCCCCGCGGATTGCGCGCGATCCCGCGGATCACGCAGAAGAGGTGGCCATCCTCGGTTCCCGACCGTACTCGGCAGGACCACTGCGGGCCACGCCCTGATGGGGTGAGCCCCCGTTTGCCGAATTGCCGGGAAAAGCGTCCTGATCCGACGTCCGATGTCGACGGACCGTGGCGAATGGGGCGGTCCGTCCACCTGACGGGTGGTCCTCCCGGAAATGCGCGGGCCCATCCGGCGGCTCGAATCCACCGGTCCGCCGCCACCGCCCCGGCCAGACCGCATCAGTCACTGATCACGAAGAGCGGGGAGCACTAGCCTTACCGGGGTGGACCGATCGGAGATCTTCGACATCGCGCACCTGCGCCATCCGATCGCGGCACCGGTGGCGCCCGACCGGTTGCGCGAGCTGGTCGGGTGGTTGAGCCCCGCCGACGGCACCCGCGCGGTCGACCTCGGCTGCGGTGAGGGTGAGTGGCTGCAGCGGGTGCTGCTGGACCATCCGGCGACGACGGGCGTCGGGATCGACCACGTGCTGCCGGCCTCGGCCGCCCGGCGCACCGGCGAACGCGGGCTGACGGACCGGGTGCGCTGGATCGAGGCCGACGCCGCCACCTGGAGCGACGGGCTCTTCGACGTGGCGCTCTGCGTCGGCGCCCGGCACGCCTTCGGAGGGTTGGAGGACATGCTGGTCGCCGTCCGGCGGCACCTGCGCCCCGGCGGTCAGGCGCTGGTCGGGGAGATGATCTGGGAGGGGACCCCGTCCGAGGCGGCGCTGGCCGCGCTCGGGCTCCCGGCCGACTCCGTCCCCGACCTCGCCGGCCTGGTGCAGGCCTTCCACCGGCACGGGTTCGAGCCGTCCTTCGGGCATGTCAGCACGCCGACCGAGTGGGACGACTACGAGTTCAGCTGGACCGGCTCGCTCGTCGACTGGGCCGTGCGGTCGGCCGAGACCGTCGAGGACCGTGAGCAGGCGCTGGCCGCTGCCCGCGAGCACCGCGACACCTGGCTCGGCGGCTTGCGGCGTGAACTCGGGTTCGCCACCTTCGTCTTGCACGACGTCCGCCCGGGCCGGTCCGAGGCGCCATCGGCTGCTGATCACGACCTGCGGCCGGAGCATTAGGCCCCGACTTCCAGCACGATCTTGCCGGTCGTCGCGCCGGCTTCGATGCGGTGGTGGACGTCGATCGTGCCCGGCGATGAGCAGCGTGACGCCGAACGACACCAGCTCCTCCTCGGTGA
>NZ_JBFAAX010000693.1:0-3053 GCF_040639995.1 Actinosynnema sp. NPDC023658
GCCCGTGATCCTCCGGGACTGGGAGCGCGCTGCGATGACCGTACAGGGCGCCGGCGGCGAGGGTGTTGATGGTGGCGGGGTTGGGGTTGGCGTCTCCCACGGGAACCCAGCGGCCTTGACCCCGGCGAGCGGAACGGCGACGGTCACGGTCGTCCCACTCCCGAGCAGGAGTTCGGCGAGGAGCCCGTGGTAGGACAGCTGCTCGTGCTCGGCCGCGGCGATCCCGTCCCTCCTTCGCCGGTGCACAGCGGAGACGGAGGGACGGATACCAGCTGCGCCGGTCATGTGGTGCGGGGACGTGCCCGGGAGGCCATGGTGATGGCGGAGCCTGTCCTGTCCGGAACCGGGTCACCGCCACTCCGACTGACAAGAACACCGACCAAGAGCAACTCATGTGCGTCTACAAGGGCCGTGGGAACCAGCGGCTGGCCGGCACCGGCCACACGAGGAACGGTCGGGTCGCTGCAGTGGCGTCCCGGCGGTCGCTCTAACAGGTGACGATCGTCGCGGGGCCGAGACAGCCGTGCAGAGCACCCGCGACGGAGTGGTCACGAGGTTGGTGATGCACGCGGTCCCGGTACGAGGCGACGTGACGAACAACTGACGGGCACCGTGTTGACCATCCCAAGGCCGCCTCCGCCCGTGCCTCGGGGCTCGGAGCCGCCGGGCTGGTGCAGCTCGGGTGTAGCCGCCGCAGTTCTCCGTCCTGGTGGGTTCGAGGACTGACCGGTCCCGGCGTTGCAACTGCGGCACCGCGATGTGCGCGAGACTCCTTCATGCCGGTCGGTGCCAGTGCGCTCGGGGGTCGTCGAACGCGTCTTGGTAGTCGGGTCCGGTGATGGGCCACGCGGCGAGCAGTTCCTCCGGCAGGTCGAATGCGTCGACCATGGTCCGGGCGTGTCCGGCCAGGTTGGCGATGGTGTCCTCCAGCAGGTCGGGCAGCGCGTGGACCTGTCCGAGGTCGAGGTCGCCCGAGGCGAGCAGGGTTCCGCTGTGCGCTTGGACGCGGCGCAGGGTGAAGAACCGGTGGGCGGTGCGCAGCAGGTGGGCGGCGGTCGGGTCGGTGGCCTGCCGCGCCCACCCCAGCACGGCTTCGGCGGCGAGGCGCTCGGCGCGGGCGGTCACGGCGGCGAGGGCGGGGGGCGCGGCCGTGTTCCAGCGGTTCCGGCCGACCGCAGGTGCCCCGCGCAGCCGTGCACGGCCGGTGTTGAGAAACCTGTGCTCGACCGCGTGCAGCAGCGCTTGGAGGTGGTCGGGGTCGTCCAGGTGGCGGGAGCGCGTCGGGCGGGGATGGTCAGGTGCCGTGAGCAGCAGTTCGGCGCCGGCCTTGGCCCACAGGGCGGTGTTGTCGCCCTCCGCGGTGATCGTGCCCTCCAGGTCGGCGGCGATGACGCTGAGGCCGTTGACCGGCAGCAGGCCCTGCGCTCCGCAGCGCTCACGGCATTCGATCGCCACGGCGCGGGCCTGCCAGGTGGTCCAGCCCTTGGTGATGGCGACCAGTCGTTCGGCGTCGGCGGTGTCGTCGGCGTCGGTCGGGTCGTGCTCGGCCCACCGGCGCACGGCGGTGCGGTGCAGCGCCGTCATGGCGTAGCAGGTGACCAGGGAGTGACGACCACAGCGTTGCCCTCGGGGTCGAGGCCGATGAACTGGGCGAACCCGACACCGTCCACGCGGTCGGCGGAGAACTTGAAGTTCGTGCGGACCGTCCGGCCCCGCGCCGGCGACCGCTGGGAGTTTTCGTGGACGGGGATTGCGGGTTCGGGTGGCTGGCGGGGCCGGCCGTCTGTTCGCCGTCGGGGATGACTTCGAAGTAGGTACGCCGGGGTATTCGCCGGTGACGTAGTAGTCGGTGGTGATCCCGAGCGCGGCCTGGGTGCCGAGGGTGTGATGGCGGCGAGTGCGTTTACGTGTTGGTGGGCAGACTCCAGTGCGGGGTGTGCGGGCGGAAGATGGATTCACATCGCTCCCACGGACGGGCCGCCTACCGCTGCCGCCACGGCCACACCACCGCCCACACCCGACCGGACGGCGTGCCGCGCAACCTCTACCTGTGCGAGGACCACCTCCTGGCCCGCATCGCCGCGCACCTCACCGCCGCGGGCATCGCCGAGGACCCAGGCCGGGAGCAGACCGCACGGCTGGTCGACGAACTCGGACTCGTCATCCGCTGCGACGCCGCCTGCATCACGCTGCTCGACCGCGGCGCCACCGGGCGGCGCACACCACGCAGACGCCTGGCACCGCAGACCGTCCATGGCAGACCCGGGACCGGAGATCGTGGAAAGGCCGGTGAACAACTCCTGCTGACCTTGAGCTGCGCGGCGGCCTCGGAGTCGGATCAGCCAGACGCTGTGCTTGCCGAAAATGCCGTCCATGCAGATCAGGCGGCGTGGTGATACTCGTTGAGGATGCCGCCCAGTCGTGGCCGTCGGCGGATGTCGAGGTGGGTGAGGGTCGCTTGGTCGGTGGCTGGCTGTGGCAGCGGTTGTAGCGGTCGGGCGTTGGCGATGCCCTGGTGGGGTCGATGGGTGTTGTAGAAGTGCTCGTACTCGCGCACTACGTGCAACAGATGCTGCTGGTTCCAGATGAGGCTGCGGTCGAGGAGTTCGCGGCGGCAGCTGTGGATCCAGCGTTCCATGATCGAGTTCATCCGGGGTATCCGGACACCGGTGAGGGCGACCGGATGCCCGCGTCGACGATGACGGCGTCGAACAGGACTGGGTATTCCCGTCACGGTCGCGGATCAGGAACTGCGCGGGGCTGCTTGCGTCCTCGAGGTCCATGACGAGATTCCTGGCGGCTTGGGTGACCCAGGCTGCGGTCGGGTGTGCGGTGGCGCCGAGGACGCGGATGCGGCGGCTGGCGTGCTCGATCACCGAGCACGTACAGGCGGGTACCGCTCAGGGTGGAGGTCTCGAAGAAGTCTCAGGCCAGGAGCGTGTCGGCCTGGAGGCGGAGGAAGGCCGACCAGGTCGTAGAGGGTGAAGCCGTCGCCCGAGGGGGTGAGGACCATGTCCGTGGAGTAGACGTCCGCGCCGTGCTCCTTCTCGGAC
>NZ_JBFAAX010000694.1:0-3039 GCF_040639995.1 Actinosynnema sp. NPDC023658
GGTCGCCACCGCGGTCGTGCGCGGCTCGACGGCCTTCCACCGCACGGCCGAGCCGGTTGCCCCGAACTAGGCTGGCGCGGTGCCGACGGACAGGACCGCGCGGGTGGACGTGGACGCGATGATCGACGACCTCCGGACGCTCGTGGAGGTCGAGTCCCCCTCCGGCGACCTCGACGCCCTGCGGGCCTCGGCCGGGGCCGTCGCCGCCGTCGTCGAGAGCCGCCTCGGCGGGCGGGCCGTGCTGGTCGAGGGCGAGGCCGGGCCGCACGTCCACTGGTCCGGTGGCGGCGAGCCCCGGGTGCTGGTCCTCGGTCACCACGACACCGTGTTCCCGCTCGGCACCCTCGAACGCCGCCCGTTCGCGGTCGACGGCGGACGCGCGACCGGTCCCGGCGTCTTCGACATGCTCGGCGGGCTCGTGCAGGCGGTCCACGGCCTCGCGCTGCTCGACGACCGGTCGGGCGTCGAAATCCTGGTGACCGCCGACAAGGAGGTCGGCTCGCACTCCTCCCGCGCCCTGATCGAGGAGCGCGCCCTGGCGTGCGGGGCGGTGCTGGTGTTCGAGGGCGCCGCGGACGACGGTGGCCTCAAGACCGGGCGGAAGGGCTGCGGCACGTTCGAGGTCTCCGTCAGGGGCCGGGCGTCGCACGCGGGCCTCGAACCAGCCGCCGGGGTGAACGCGCTGGTCCAGGCGGCGCACCAGGTGCCGGCCATCGCGGCGCTCGCCCGGCCCGAGGTCGGCACGACCGTCACGCCGACCGTCGCGACCGCGGGGACGCAGAGCAACGTCGTACCGGCGGAGGCGACGGTCCTGGTCGACGTGCGGGTCGAGTCGGCCGCCGAGAAGGACCGGGTCGAAGCCGCCTTCGCCGCGCCGGCCCCGCACCTGGAGGGCGCGGAGGTCGAGGTCCGCGGCGCGGTGGGACGGCCCCCGATGCCCGAGTCGGCGTCGGCCGAGCTGTTCGCGGTGGCCCGGCGGCTGGTGCCCGGCCTGACGGGCAAGGCCGTCGGCGGCGGGAGCGACGGCAACTTCACCGCCGCGCTGGGCGTGCCGACGCTCGACGGTCTCGGCGCGGTCGGGGGTGGCGCCCACGCGGACCACGAGTACGTGGTGGTCGACGCCATGGTCGAACGGGCCGAGCTGGTCGCCGGGCTGGTGGACGCCATCCGCGACTCCCGGCGCAGCCGATGAGCCTGGTCCCGATCGGCCGGCCACGGCGGCGGGACCCGCTCGGACGCCGGGGTCACGCGAGCGGTTCGTCGGCCAGGTAGGGCGGGGCGGGCTCGTACTGCACGTAGCGGCGGACGCGGCGCGCGTGGTCACGGCCGTGCAGGCGCCCGACCAGCCACAGCGCCATGTCGATGCCGGCGGACACGCCCTGGCTGCTGACCACGCCGCCGTCCACCACGTACCGGGCGTCGCGCACGACCGTGACGTCGCCCAGGGCTTCGAGCTGGTCCTCGTACGAGAAGTGCGTGGCGACCCGGCGACCGCGGGCGACGCCCGACGCGTGGAGGAGGGCGGCACCCGTGCACACGCTGGTCACCCAGGACGCCTCGACGGCCACCTTCGCGATCCAGCCCGTGACGACGGGGTTGTGCACCTCGGTCTCGCGGGCGCCGTTGCCACCGGGCACCAGCAGCACGTCCAGCGGCGGGTGGTCGTCGAGGGTGTGGTCGGGCAGGACGCGCATGCCCTTGTTGCAGCGCACGGGACCGCTGCTCTCCGCGATGAGCACGACGGTGTCGGCCTCGTCGCGCAGCATCGAGGACGCGGTGAAGATCTCCCAGGGGCCGACGAAGTCCAGCTCCTCGACGCGGTCGAAGATCAAGAGCCCGTACGTGGTCATGCGTGGTCCTCCAGTGCTCGGAAGCGTTCCCGGTAGTCGGTCGGTGCGACGCCCACGTGCCGGTGGAACGCGCGGCGCAACGTCTCGGCGGTGCCGAAACCGAGGCGGCGGGCGATGGTCTCGACCGGGTCGTCGGCTTCGGCCAGCGCGCGGCGGGCGGCTTCGACGCGCACGCGTTCGACGTAGGCGGCGGGTGGCACGCCCAGCTCGGCGGTGAACCTGCGCTGGAGGTGCCGGGGGCTGAGCCCGGCGCGTGCGGCCAGGTCCGCGACGCCGTGCCGCGCGCCGGGTGCGGCGTTGACGGCCGCCACCGCCTCCCGGATCGGGTCGGTGGCCGGACGCGCCTCCCACAGCGGCACGCTGAACTGCGACTGGCTGCCCGGCCGGCGCAGGAACATCACCAGCTCCTGGGCGACGGCGTGCGCGACGTCGCGCCCGTGGTCGTCCTCCACCAGGGCGAGCGACAGGTCCATGCCCGCGGTGACGCCCGCGGACGTCCAGACCGGGCCGTCCCGGATGAAGATCGGGTCGCAGTCGACCAGCACCTCCGGGTGCTCGTCCCGCAACTGCCGCTCGCGCGCCCAGTGGGTCGTGACCCGCCGCCCCCGGACGACGTCCGCGGCGGCCAGGAGGAACACGCCGCTGCACACCGAGGTCACCCGGCGCGCTCCGGCGGACGCGGCGCGCACCCAGTCGACGAGCGCGGCGTCGTGCCGGGCCAGGTCGACGCCCGAGCCGCCCGCGACGACCAGCGTGTCGACGCCCTCGGGCGGCAGGTCGGCAACGGCGTGGTCGGCGTTCACGGACAACCCGCTGCGGGCCCGCACGGGACCGGACGCGGACGCCACGACCTCGCACCGGTAGTCACCGCCGGTCAGGAGGTTCGCGTGCCCGAACACCTCGTGCGGCCCCACCAGGTCGAGCGGCTGGAACCCCTCGTAGATCACGAACACGACGCGGCGCATGCGTCCAGGCTCGCCCCTTGGTCCGGATGGCGTCAACGACGTGCACCCCACGGATCGCGCCACGGCCGGATGCGGGCCTTCGGTCCTGCCGGGTTGGGACTTTTGGTCCCTGTGGGAGGGCCGCGGGCCTGCCGATGTCCGGTTGTGCCGACGCGGAAGGGGGCCGGGATGCTCGTGGTGAGCGCACGTCGCGGGGACGGGCCGTGGCCCGCGGAGCTGGACGC
>NZ_JBFAAX010000695.1:0-3030 GCF_040639995.1 Actinosynnema sp. NPDC023658
GGCAGCCCCCTCATCGAGCACTTCAGCGCGGCCCTGGCCGCGCACACCGGCGACGACCTGGTGCTGTTCGACGAGGCGCTGACCGCGTCACCGGGCCTGCTCAGCCACCTGCCGCCGCACGTGCCGGGCAACTACTTCCTCACCAGGGGCGGTTCGCTCGGCATCGGCATCCCCGGCGCCATCGGCGCGAAGCTCGCGCGCCCGAAGGCGACCGTGGTCGGCGTGACCGGCGACGGCGGCAGCATGTACACCATCCAGGCGCTGTGGACCGCCGCGCGCCACGACGTCGCGGCGAAGTTCGTGATCTGCAACAACCACCGCTACCAGCTGCTGGACCTCAACATCGAGCAGTACTGGCGCGACAGCGGCCTGCCGTCGCACCGCCACCCCGACGGCTTCGACCTGCGCCGGCCCGACATCTCGTTCGTGGACCTGGCCAAGGGCATGGGCGTCGAGGCGCTGCGCGTGGACGAGGTCTCCCAGGTGGAGCCGGCGGTGCGCAAGATGCTCGACCACGACGGCCCGTTCCTGATCGACCTGCTGACGGCGTGAGGCGATCGCGATGAGCACGACGATCCTGCGGGAGGGCGGTGCGCTGACCGGGCGCACCGTCGCCATCCTGATGGAAACCGACTACGTGGAACCGGAGATCGACTACTACCGGCTCCGGTTCGCGGAGGAAGGCGCGCGCGTCGACTTCCTCACCCGGCTGTGGGGGCAGGACCGCATCACCTTCACCGGCCACGAGCACCAGCTGCCGTTCACCGTGGACGGCGACCTGGAGCAGGTGGACGACGAGCGGCTGCGCGGCTACGACGCGCTGATCGTGCCCTCGGGCATGGTGTCGGACCGGCTGCGCTACGCCGAGACGCCCGACGGCGTCGCCCCCGCGGTGGACCTGCTGCGCCGGGCGTTCGCGGAGCCGACGGTGCTGAAGGGCATCATCTGCCACGGCCTGTGGCTGGTGGCGCCCATCCCCGAGGTCGTCCGGGACAGGGCGTTGACCTGCCACAACAACCTGGTCGCGGACGCCCGCAACATGGGCGCCCGCTACGTCGACCAGGACGTGGTGGTCAGCGGCGACCTGGTGACCGCGCGCAGCGCCGACCACTGCCACCTGTTCGCGCGCACGGTGATCGACCTGCTGGCCGCCCGGACGGCCGACCGCACGGCGCGCTGGTGGCGGTCCTCGGTGCGGACCACGGGGGTGCGCGATGGCCGCTGACCCGTTGGCCCGCGTGCGGATCTCCGACCTGGTGGCGGGCTACGTCACCGCGGTGCACCCGGACCGGGAGCTGGTGGACCTGCGGACCAGCGACGGGCGCCCGGTGCGGGTGGGCGTGGACCGCGCATCCGCCGAGCTGCTGCGCAACCTCGGTGAGCCCCACACCGACCTCACCTCGCGTCGGCTGGAGCTGCTGACGCCGGGCCGGCACGTGCTGGTGCACGGCATCTACTCACCGACCGGCGAGGGGCACGTCTTCGACGCCACCCGGATCGTGTTCCTGGACCGGGAGCCGGGCGAGTACGCGTTCGCCCGCCCCGGCTGGTGGACCGACCAGCTGCGCGAGCTGGCCGCGTTCTACCGGAGGGCGCAGTTCGGCTCCGGCGAGGTGGACTTCACCGACTACCGCACCATCCTGCGGCTGGGCGGCGACAAGAGCACCCGGCACGTGCAGGAGACCGACACGATCTCCCGCCTGGTGTACGGGATGGCGTCGGCGTTCCTGCTCACCGGCGAGGACGACTTCCTCGACGTCGCGGAGCGCGGCACCCGGTACCTGCGCGACCACATGAGGTTCGCGGACCCGGAGAACGACGTCGTCTACTGGTACCACGGCATCGACGTCGCGGACGGCGTGGAGACCAAGCTGTTCTCCTCCGAGTTCGGTGACGACTACCACGCCATCCCGGCCTACGAGCAGATCTACGCGCTGGCCGGGCCGACGCAGACCTACCGGATCACCGGCGACCCGGAGATCCTCGACGACGTCGACGCGACCGTGCGGCTGTTCCACCGGTTCTTCCGCGACGAGGTCCACGGCGGGTACTTCTCGCACATCGACCCCGTGCACCTGTCGCCGCACCACGGGTCGCTGGGCGCCAACCGGGCGCGGAAGAACTGGAACTCGATCGGGGACCACGCCCCGGCCTACCTGATCAACCTGTTCCTGGCGACCGGCCGGCGGCAGGACGCCGACCTGCTCCAGGAGTGCTTCGACCTGATCGTCGAGCACTTCCCGGACCCCTCCGGGCCGTTCGTGCAGGAGCGGTTCCACGCGGACTGGACACCGGACCGCGAGTGGGGCTGGCAGCAGGACCGGGCGGTGGTGGGGCACAACCTCAAGATCGCCTGGAACCTGATGCGGATGAACGCGATCCGCCCGGACGACGCGTACACCAAGCTGGCCCGCACCATCGCGGAGACCATGCCCGCCGTCGCCGGGGACGCGCAGCGCGGCGGCTGGTACGACGTGATGGAGCGCGTGCCGCGGGCCGGCGTGCCCGGCCACCGGCTGACCTGGCACGACCGCAAGGCGTGGTGGCAGCAGGAGCAGGGGGTCCTGGCCTACCTGATCCTCGCCGGCAACACCGGCGAGGTGGAGTTCCTGCGGCACGCACGGGAGTCCGCGGCGTTCTACAACGCGTTCTTCCTCGACCACGACGAGGGCGGCGTGTACTTCATGGTCCTCGCGGACGGCACGCCCTACCTGCTCGGCACGGAACGGCTCAAGGGCAGCCACTCCATGTCGATGTACCACTCCGCCGAGCTGTGCTACCTGGCGGAGGTCTACGAGCGGCTGCTGGTCCGCCGCGACTCGCTCGACCTGTGGTTCCGACCGCGGCCGGACGGGTTCGCGGACCGGGTGCTGAGGGTCGCGCCGGACGCCCTGCCGCCCGGGTCGGTGCGGTTGCAGTCGGTGGAGGTGGACGGCAAGCCGTGGGACGGCTTCGACCCGGAGCGGCTGACCGTCCGGCTGCCGGACTCGGCTTCGCCGGTGAAGGTGCGGGCACGCCTGGTCGCGTCCT
>NZ_JBFAAX010000696.1:0-3028 GCF_040639995.1 Actinosynnema sp. NPDC023658
GGAAGTCCAACCGGCGCGTCGGCGCGGCGTCCGGCGACCGGGCGCCGCCCTCGCCCTCTCCGGCCAGGTCGGCCACGCCGGCCTGGACCCGCACCGCGCCGCGGCGCACCAGGTCGTCCACCGCGTCCAGCGCGTACGCCGGGTTGCCACCGGCCTGCTCCACCAGCTCGCGCAGGCCACCGGCGGGCGTCGCGGCCAAGCGCCGGGAAACCAGCTCCACCAGCACCTCGTCGGGCAGCGGGTCGAGCCGGATCACGTCACCCCCGGCGGCCTCCACCGCGTCGCGCACCCGCTCCACGTCGTCGCGGCGCGGCACCGGGCGGCACGCGGAGACCAGGAGCAGCGGCAGCCGCCGCACCAGCCGGGTCAACCGGTGCCACACCAGGAGGCTGACCTCGTCGGCCCAGTGCAGGTCGTCCACGGAGAGCACCAGCGGAGCCCGCCCGCACAGCTCGATGACCAGCCCCACCAACCGCTCCACGGCGTCGAGCTCGGCGTCCGGCTCGGAGTCGGATCCGCCCAGCAGCGCCTCGGCCACCTCGGCGCGGCGCCGGTCGGACGAGGAGGTGCTGATCTCCAGGCAGTCCAGCAGGACCCGCAGCGGGAACCTCATGCTCAGCTCGTCGCCGACGCCCCACGCGATCGAGCACCCGCGCTGCCCGGCCTCGGCCAGCGTCGCGGCCACCAGCGCGGACTTGCCCATCCCCGGCTCGGCCTCCAGCCAGAGGCAACCGCCGCGCCCCGTGCCGGACAGGTCGGCCACCGCCCGGCGCAGCGCCTCCAGCTCCCGGTCGCGGCTCAGGAGGGTCGGCGCGGCCGGCGGCTTGCGGGTGGGCAGGGCCGAGCGCAGGGGAGCGGCCGGGGCGACCAGTTCGTGCAGCAGCCGCTGGTGCAACCCGGTCAGCCCGACACCGGGTTCGATGCCCAACTGG
The DNA here is from genome assembly GCF_040639995.1 of Actinosynnema sp. NPDC023658. Classification (NCBI taxonomy): domain Bacteria; kingdom Bacillati; phylum Actinomycetota; class Actinomycetes; order Pseudonocardiales; family Pseudonocardiaceae; genus Actinosynnema; species Actinosynnema sp. NPDC023658. The sequence goes on from NZ_JBFAAX010000696.1 coordinate 933, forward strand.
TCGACCAGCATCCGACGGGTGTCGCGGAAGACCTCCAGCGCCTCGGCGTGCCGACCCGCCCGGTGCAGGGCGGTCATCAGCAGCGCGCGCAGGCCCTCCCGCAGCGGGTGCTGGTCGGTCAGCTCGGTCAGCTCCCCGACGGCCTCGGCGTGCCGACCCAGCTCCACCAGCACTTCCGCCCGCCGCTCCGCGGTCACCAGGCGCAGTTCCGCCAGCCGGGCGCGCTGCGCCGAGGCGAACGGGCCGGGCACCCCGCGCAGCGCCTCCCCGCGCCACAGCGCCAAGGCCACGTCCAACTCCTTGAGGGCGCCTTCGGCGTCCGGCGCGGCGGCGGCGCGGCGGCGGTGCTCCTCGAACAGCGCGACGTCGGAGGAGGAGTCGGTCAGCCGCAGCGAGTAGCCGAGACCGGTCGACACCAGCACGCCGGACGCCGAGCGGGCGGACCGCTGGGGTTCGAGCTGCCTGCGCAGGCCCGAGACGTAGGTGTAGACGCTGGCCTCGGCGTTGGCGGGCGGCTCGTCGCCCCACACCGCGTCGACCAGTTCGCCCACGGGGACGGGTTGCCCCGCCCGCAGCGCCAGCACGGCGAAGACGGCACGCCTGCGGGCGGCTCCGAGGTCCACCTCGGTCTCACCGAGAAACGCCCGCACGGAGCCGAGGAGTTCGACGAACAACGGTTCGAGTGAGATCAAATCAAGTCCAAAACAGCCGCGCGGAGGAGGAGGTGCTTTGTACTCGTAGGACGGTGGCCAGGGCAGATTAACACGCGTTTATCTCCCTTTCGAGGTTCGTCGCCGAGGACTACGAACGGTGCAGGACCGGTCACGGCTCGATCGGCGCCCGTCCTCCCCGACACGCACAGGTACTACCCGAATGCGCCCTGCCCTACTCGGCGGGATTCCGGGTCCCGGGCGCGCACCACCCCTCACCAGGAGATCCACTTCGCCGACTGCCCGTTCGCGCAAACACGAGAGGTCTTCGGGCGCTCCTGCACCCAGTGATTGCAACCACGTGCGCCGATACCAATCCTGGTGCCTGCACCCCGATTGGCCCAATCGGGGGACGCACACCGGAGATCCACCCACTCGCCACGGCTCGACCGCACCGAAGATCCGCGACCGCGACGCCACGCGGGTCGGCAGTCCCGGCACGGGTCGAACGCCGCGCGCGAATCCACGCCCGCCCGTTGGCCCTCAGCGGACGCGTTCCGCGAAGGAAAGGAAAGGTCCTCAACCATGGCCAGGTACCGCGCCACGCTGAACATGGAGTACATCAAGGACGCCGCCAAGGGTTTCCGTTGGGGCGTCGATAAAGCGGCCGAACTGGGCTACCGGTACGTGGAGCCGATGGTCCACACCGGGTGGGACCTGCTCAGCGAGGTCGACTTCTTCCACTCCTTCTCGATGGAGGAGGACCCGTTGCTGATGAAGGAGATCTGCGACCGGGCCGGTGTCCGCGTGTCGGGCATCAGCGGCCACAGCCCGCTGATGAAGCCGGAAGCGGCGGTGCCCAGGCTCACCAGGGCGATCGTGTTCGCCGACGCCTGCGGGGCGAAGTTCGTCAACACCGACGACATGATCAAGCCGGAGTGGATGGACGACGCGTTCGCCCACGAGATGATGCGCTACACCCTCACCAAGGCGGGTTTCGTCGCCGAGCGGCACGGGGTGAACGTGTGCATCGAGCCGCACGGCACGTTCAGCTGCACCTCCGAAGGGCTTCTGGCGATCGCGGATCTCGCGCCCTCGCCGTGGATCAACGTCAACTTCGACACGGGCAACTTCTACCTCGCCGCGCTTGAGGACCTCTACGAGGGGCTGGACCGCGTGAAGGACCGCGTGGTCCACATGCACGCCAAGGACATCAGCGAGCAGCACAGCGCCGACGAGCGCGGCCTGGTCACCGGCACCCCGGTGGGCTGCGCGCTCGGCGAGGGCATGGTCGACTGGGAGCGGGTCTTCGAGGTCCTGGAGCCCCTGGACCGGGAGATCTTCCTCAGCGTGGAGTGCGGCCGGGTCGACGAGGCCGAGCGCAGCATCGAGTTCCTGCGCAAGGTGTTGGGCGACAAGCTGATCGAGTGAGCCGGGCGACGCCCT
>NZ_JBFAAX010000697.1:0-3022 GCF_040639995.1 Actinosynnema sp. NPDC023658
CTGGGCGCCGTCCGTCGGCAGTGAAGCGCCCGACCGACCGGTACCACGGCAAGAAACGCCTCCGCGTCCGCTGGGGCCCGCGACGACATCCACGAAGGGCATCCGACAGGACCGGGGTTCGCCGGTGAGAGCGCGCCTCCGGGGCGCGTCACCCGCTGAGCACCCACGGCTCGGTGAAATCACGGATCAGGAGTTTCCCTCTCCGGAGGTTCCTGGTTCCGTGGACCCACGTCGTCTTGCCGGAGGTGTCGTGCGTCGGTCGGTGGTTCAGGTGGCGGTCGCGGGATTGCTGGCCTCCGCGGTCGTCGTGGTCGGCGGGCCCGTCGCGGCCCGCTCCGTGTCGGCGGGCCTGGCGCCGACGCCTCCGATGGGGTGGAACTCGTGGAACAGGTTCGGTTGCGACATCGGGGAGCAGATGGTCCGCGAGACCGCCGACGCGATGGTGGCGTCGGGGATGCGCGATGCCGGCTACACCTACCTGAACCTGGACGACTGTTGGATGGCTCGTGGGCGGGACGAGCAGGGCCGACTGGTACCGGACCCGGTGAAGTTTCCCAACGGCCTGAAGCCGGTGGTGGACTACGTGCACGAGCGGGGGTTGAAGTTCGGCGTCTACGCCGACGCGGGTTCGACGACGTGCGCGGGTTACCCCGGCAGTCTTGGGCACGAGCAGGTCGACGCGCGCAGCTTCGCCGAGTGGGGTGTCGACTACCTCAAGTACGACAACTGCAACAACGACGGCAGCCCGGCGGCCGAGCGGTACGGGAAGATGGGTCGTGCGCTGCGCGAGTCGGGCAGACCGGTGGTGTTCGGCATCTGTGAGTGGGGGCACGAGCGCCCGTGGGAGGGCTGGGGCCGCAGGGTCGGCGGACACCTGTGGCGCACGACCCGCGACATCGCCGATTCGTGGGCCAGTTGGACGGCGCTGCTGGACCTCCAGGTCGGGCTGGAGGAGCACTCCGGGCCGAACGCCTGGAACGACCCGGACATGCTCGAGGTGGGCAACGGCGGCATGGCAGAGCACGAGGACCGGGCGCACTTCACGATGTGGGCGCTGTTGAACGCGCCGTTGATCGCGGGTAACGACCTGCGGGTGATGAGCCGGCCTACCAAGGACATCCTGCTGGACCGCGACGTCATCGCGGTGAACCAGGACTGGGGAGGACAGCAGGGTAGTCGGCTGCGTGACGACGGTGAGCAGGAGGTGTGGACGAAGCCGATGTCAGACGGATCAGCCGCCGTGGTGCTGCTCAACCGGGGGCTGTCCGACCGCGAGATCGGCATCACCGTCGAGGTGATCGGACTGCCGTCCGCGTCGAAGTACCGGGTGTTCGACCTGTGGACCAAACAGGAGGAGGAGACCGCCGACGAGTTGCATGCTCGCGTGCCCGCTCACTCCGTCGTGGCCTATCGGGTCTGGTTGATGTAAGCGGCCACTCCGCACGGTGAACGAACTCGAGCCCTATGGATGAATTACCGGCGAGCACGCATGAAAAAAGCACAAGATCCCGACGAGCAGGCATTTCTGCAGAAGAACACCCGCACGAGTGTTGTCCGGCGCGATGCAGTGGTTGGACACCGCACTCCGGGTAAAGTTCCCCTCGATACAACTCCGAACGAGGAACACGATCGACGATGCCTTTCGGTATAACGAGGAAATTGCTTGCCCTGGTAACGGTGGCGACTCTCGGTGCGGTTCCCGGTTTCTCGGGCACCGCGTCAGCCGAGGATCGCGGGGTGATCCGCAACGGCGACAGCGCGCGTTGCCTGGACGCCGACCTGGGCACCATCGGCGGTGACGGCACGACGGTCCACCTGTGGGACTGCCACGGTGACGACAACCAGTTGTGGAACTTCGAACCCGGCGGTCTCATCCGCAACGTCCAGAGTGGACGCTGCCTGGACGCCGATCTGGGCACCATCGGTCGCAACGGCACGATGGTCCAACTGTGGGACTGCCACGCCGCCGAGAACCAGATTTGGGACATCGACCGGCACCGCAGGGTGTTGATCAACTACATGAGCGGACGCTGCCTGGACGCCGATCCGCACACCATCGGTCGCAACGGCACGAAGGTGCGACTTTGGGACTGCCACGCAGGGCCGAATCAACGGTGGTCCCTCTGAACGATCGCGGCTCGTCCCGCGATCGGTGGCAAAGTCCGGACAGCGGTGAACGCCACTCGGTCGGGCGAACTTCCGGCTCGCCCGCGCGCATCAGTCTGGTGGCGATCGGAGCGGAGCGCTGCGGGCTTCGTGCTCACCCACCAAGCCATGGCGCGTGAGCTCCCAGTGATGGCGTTTGCTGGGGCGCAGGAGTTGGATCAGCGCCTTGTAAGCGGCGAGGCTCATCAGCGCCCAGTACAGGGGGACGGTGAGCATGGTCGGCACGGCGCGGTGCAGGTCGCGTTCCATGCAGCCGGACATGAAGTGGTACAGCACGGCGAGGTTGCCGCCCAACATGGCGGCCACGCCCGCGTAGAGCGCGGCCGGCGGGAACAGCGGCTCGATTCGCTCCGGGCCCGTGACGAGGTAGAGGCACGTCAGCGACCAGAACAGCGGGTTGACCAGCGTGGTGACGGTGGTGAAGCCGAAGGTCAGCTGGAAGCCGATGAACTTCCAAGGGCCCAGTTCGCGCAGCAGCCGCCACGGGTTGCGCATGTGCACCAACCAAGTCTGGAGATAGCCCTTGATCCAGCGGCTGCGCTGGCGTATCCAGTTGCCCAGTTCACTGTTGGCCTCCTCGTAGGTGATCGAGTCGATCATCCGCACGTCCCACCCGCGGCGGGCGATGCGCACGCCCAGGTCGGCGTCTTCGGTGACGTTGTGCGGATCCCAGCCGCCGAGTGCGCGCAGGGCGTCGACCCGAAAGTGGTTGGACGTGCCACCCAGCGGAATGGGCAGGCGAAAGCGGTCCAGCCCGCGCAGCGCCAAGGCGAAGGTCAACGCGTACTCGGCAGCGAAGTTGCGGGTCAGCCAGTTCGTCCAGGGATTCCAGTAGGCCAGCTCGGCCTGCAGGCAC
>NZ_JBFAAX010000698.1:0-3019 GCF_040639995.1 Actinosynnema sp. NPDC023658
CCGAGCACACCTACACCGTGATGGCCTACCCCGAGTGGGGTAGGCCACAGTGACGCTCGGTGATCAGCCTGCGTAGTGGACGTCCGGCCACGGCGGCGTGGCCATGCCGTTCCCGATGTGGAAGCTCGGGTGCGGCGGCTGGTTGTAGGCGGTGTTCTGCCACGCGATCGCGACGCGGTACATGGTGTCGTGCATCAGCGTGGGGATGCGGCGGTCGGTCGGGTCGGGCGTGGAGTAGATCCGCAGCCCGGAGTTGTCCGACTTGCGCCAGACGACCTCCTCGCGCCAGTCCCCGAACAGGTCGCCGCTGAGCGCCGGCGTGGCCTTGGTGCCGTTGTTCGAGGCCACCCCGGACCCGGTGAGCAGGCGGGTCTCACCGTTGGTGCCGTACTTGTCGATCCGGGTCTGGTCGAGCAGCTCGCGGGTCGGGTCGCCGTCCCACCAGACCAGGAAGTTCATCGACGACGGCTTGCGGCCGACCGACGCGCCCTTGGTGTTGCGCAGGTTGCCGTCCATCGCGGACCACGCCTCCGCGCCGGGGTTGCCCGCGTAGATGTCGTCGGCCACGCCGCGGCCGTTGTCGCCGCCGGAGGCCGTGGTCCACAGCCGCTGCCCGGTGCGGGCGTCCGCGAACCAGGAACCCGGCTTGGAGGAGTCCTCCGAGACCTTGAAGTACTCCAGGCCGGGGCGGGACGGGTCGAAGTCGCCCGCGTGCGCGGCGTCACCGTGCCCGAGGCCCGTGGTCCACAGCCCGCGCCCGGTGTCGTCGATCGCGGCCGCACCGTAGAGGATCTCGTCCCGGCCGTCGGCGTCGACGTCCGCGATGCTCAGCGCGTGGTTGCCCTGACCCGCGTACCCCGAGTTGCCCGAGGCGTTGGAGTCGAACGTCCACCGCTTGGTCAGCGCGCCGTTGCGGAAGTCCCACGCCGCGATGACCGCACGCGTGTAGTAGCCGCGGGCCATGATCAACGACGGGCGGGCGCCGTCCAGGTAGGCGGTGCCGGCCAGGAACCGGTCGACCCGGTTGCCGTAGCTGTCGCCCCACGACGACACGGTCCCGCGCGGCGGGTCGTAGTTCACCGTGGACATCGCCGCGCCGGTCTGACCGTTGAACATGGTCAGGAACTCCGGCCCGGACAGGATGTAGCCGTCGGAGTTGCGGTAGTCGGCGCTCCCGTTGCCGATCACCGTGCCCCGGCCGTCCTTGGTGCCGTCCGCGGTCTTCATCGCGACCTCGGCCTTGCCGTCACCGTCGTAGTCGTACACCTGGAACTGGGTGTAGTGCGCGCCCGCCCGGATGTTGCGGCCCAGGTCGATGCGCCACAACCGGGTGCCGTCGATGCGGTAGGCGTCGATGAAGACGTTGCCCGTGACGCCCGCCTGCGAGTTGTCCTTGGCGTTGTCCGGGTCCCACTTCAGCACGAACTCGTAGTCGCCGTCGCCGTCCAGGTCGCCCACGCTCGCGTCGTTCGCGACGTACCCGCTGCCCGGCGACTGGATCGGCACGTCCCGGTACCCGGAGGCGAACGCCAGCGACGCGGGCGACGCCGCCTGCTCGCTGCCGTTCACCACGGCCCGCACGGTGTAGGAGGCGTCCGCCGCCGCGCCGTTGTCCAGGTAGTTCGTCGACGACGTGATCGGGGACGAGTTGACCTTCGTGCCGCCCCGGTACACGTTGAACGCCACGTCCTGCGGGTCACCGCCCAGCAGCCGCCAGCTGACCAGGTTGCCGCTGCCCGACCGCACGCTGATCACGCCGCGGTCCAACCGCTCGACCTGCTTGCGGCCGGTCGGGTCCGACGGCCCCGGACCGGGGGTCGTCGTGGTCGTGGTGGTGGTTCCGGTCGTCGTGGTGGTCGTCGTGGTCGAGGTGGTGGTGGACGTCGACGTCGACGTGGGGTTCACACCGCCCGTGCACGTCGTGCCGTTGAGCCGGAACGTCGTGGGCACGCCGACCGAGTCGCCGGTCACCGTGCCGTTGAAGCCGAACGACGCCGTGCCGCCGGTGGGGATCGACCGGTTCCAGTCCACGTTGGACGCCGTGACGTCCGCGCCCGAGCCGCCGAACGTGGCGTTCCACCCCTGGGCCAGGCGCTCGGTACCCGGGAACGACCAGCCCAGGGTCCACCCGTCCACCGGGTCACCGAGGTTGGTGATCGTGACGTTCGCGGAGAACCCGCCCTGCCACCTGTTCTGCACCACGTAGTCGACGCCGCAGCCGGGGGCGGCCGAGGCCACCCCGGCGACCAGCAGGCCTCCGGTCACCGCGCTGATCGCCGTGGCGGCGGCGATCGCCCGCGTTCTGAACGAGTTGGTGAGCACCGTTGCTCCTTCGTCGCTGATTCTGGGAGCGCTCCCAGGTGTGAGCCGGGTAACGCTCTCGCCCGCCACATGACAGCACCGCGACCGAGCCGCCGTCAAGGGATGAAACGGTTCATTTTCTACGTCTCAGCTGGCTGACGCAGACCTGTTACCTGGTCAGAGTGGTCTTGAAAAGATTCAACTACTCTGGCTACTTCTGCCGACGGCGAGGCCGCTGCACCCGGCGGCTCGACTCCCGGACGACCAGCTCCGGGGCGAACAGCACGTGCTGGTGCCGGTGCTCGCCGGGCGTCATCGTCTCCGCGATCACCAGCTCCGCGGCCGTGCGGCCGATCAGCTGGCGCGGCTGGCGCACCGAGGTGAGCGGCACGGCCGCGGCGGCGGCGAAGTCGATGTCGTCGTAGCCGACGATCGCGATGTCCTCGGGCACCCGCACGCCGGCGCGCACCAGCACCTGGAGCAGGCCCAGCGCCAGCAGGTCGTTGGCGCAGAACACCGCGTCCGGGCGGACGGACCTGGCCAGCAGCTGCTCCGCGGCGCGCTGCCCGGAGGCCACGTTGAGCGAGGCGACCTTCAGCTCCTCCACCACGCCCTCGTCACGGCCCGCCTTGCGCACCGCGTCGACCGCGCCCTCGTGCCGCTGGCGGGCCTGGTGGACGTGCGACGGCCCGTTGACCATGACGATCCGCTCGTAGCC
>NZ_JBFAAX010000699.1:0-3016 GCF_040639995.1 Actinosynnema sp. NPDC023658
GGCCAAGCGACCGCTGCCGACCGCCGGCGCCGGGGTGGAGGTGGACGGCCCGCCCTGTCCGGTGTGCGGGACCACCAACCCCCCGGGCCGCCGGTTCTGCCGCCGGTGCGCCACCCCGCTCCAGGGCGGGACCGCGATCACCGTCGCGGACCGCCGCCGACGTCCGCGCCGCCGCGGCGACACCTCCCGGTGGCTGCGCCGGCTGACCGCGCTGCTCGTGGTCGCCGCGCTCGTCGTCGCAGGGATCCTGTTCTACCCCACGGGCGTGGAGCTGTTCGAGGTCCTGCGGGACCGGCTGGCCACGCCCGCGCCGATCGCGCCCGTGCGCGCCGCGGCCACCGCCGAGGTGCCCGACCACCCGGCCGCAGCTGCCGTGGACGGGCTGTCAAACCGGTACTGGGGTGCGCCCGGCGTGGGCGACGCGGTCGAGTTCACGTTCGACCAGCCGTTCCGGCTGCTGTCGGTGGTCGTGCACACGGGTGCTTCGGCGCAGCCCGAGCAGTTCCGCGAGGAGGCCCGGCCCACGGCCGTGGACCTGGTCGTGACTTCCTCCGGCGGCGTCACGCGCACGATCGCGGTGGCGCTGAACGACCAGCCGGGCCCGCAGCGCACCGACACCGGCATCAGCGACGTCGTGGCGGTGCGCCTGGTCGTGAAGGCCGCCGCGGGACTGGGCGCGGGCAGGCACGTGGCGCTCGGGGAGGTCGAGTTCTTCCGCCGCTCCTGATCCGACCCGATGCGGGGGGATGGGTGCACGGGGACAGCGGGATGGGATCGGCACAGGGGATCGGCACAGGGATAAGCGCAAGGGGATAAGCGCAAGGGGATGGGCGCAAGGGGATGGGCGCAGCGGAATCGGCGCGGAGGGTTCGCACAGGAGAGGGGAGTACCCGTGGACATCGCAGTGGTCACCGGCTCGGCCGGGCTCGTGGGCGGCGAGGCGGTGCGGCGGTTCGCGCCGCGGTTCGACCTCGTCGTCGGCCTCGACAACGAGATGCGGCAGGAGTTCTTCGGCCCGGCCGGGTCGGTGGCGCGCGGCCTCGCGGAGGCCCGGAGCGTCCCGAACTACCGCCACCACCGGGTCGACGTGCGCGACCAGGCGGCCGTGGACGAGGTGTTCCGCACGTGGGGGTCGGACGTCCGGCTGGTGGTGCACGCGGCCGGGCAGCCGAGCCGCGCCTGGTCCGCCGAACGGCCCCTGGTCGACTTCGGCGTCAACGCGCTCGGCGCGGTCACCGTGCTGGACTCGGTCCGGCGGCACTGCGGCGAGGCGGTGTTCACCCTGCTGTCCACCGCCAGGGTCTACGGCGACGTGCCGGACGCGCTGCCCCTGGTGGAGACCGCGACCCGGTGGGAGCTCGACCCGTCGCACCCGTTCCACGAGCACGGCGTGGACGAGTCGATCCGGCTGGACCGGGCCGACCGCACGTTCCTCGGGGTGTCGAAGCTGGCCGCCGACCTCGCCGCCCAGGAGTACGGCCGCCGGCTGGGCATGAAGGTCGGGGTGTTCCGGTGCGGCAGCGTCACCGGCGCCGGGCAGGCGGGCGTGCCGGAGCACGGTTTCGTGTCGCACCTGGTGCGCAGCGCCGTGCGCGGGGCGCCCTACCCGGTCGTCGGCCACGGCGGCAAGCAGGTGCGCGACGTGCTGGACGTCCGCGACCTGGTGGACGCCCTGTGGCAGTTCTACCTGGACCCGCGGCCCGGCGAGGTCTACCACCTGGGCGGCGGGCGCGGGCGCGCCGCCTCGGTGCTGGAGCTGATCGCGCGCTACGAGCACCTGGCGGGCGCGGAGGTGCCGTTCGACTACTCGCCGCGCGCCGGGTTCGCGGACCCGCGGTGGTGGATCAGCGACACCCGCAAGTTCCGGCGCGACTACCCCCGCTGGTCGCCCGCGCACGACCTGGACGACGTGCTGCGGGCGCTGCACCGCCACTGGAGCGAGGCGGACGAGATCGTCCAGGCGTGACCCCTGCGGACCACCGGGCGGGTTCGTCGGGACATTCCCCTTGACCAGCGGATATTCCGGGGTGTTGAGTGCTGGGCGGACTTCTCCTCGTCCCTCTTCACGCCGCTCGACCCTCGTGAAGAACTCTTGTAGACGCGCTTGAGAGCGCGTGAAGTCGCGCCTCCCAGACTCGGTATCGGGGAACCGGATCTGTGGGAGGCAGCGGTGGAACGAGTTCGGGTCGTGGTCCAGGCGGCGGATCACCTGAGCAGGGCTGGGCTGACCAGCTACCTCGGCTCGCGGGCCGAGATCGCGGTCCTGGAGTGGGACCAGCGGGCGCGGGCCGACGTGGTCGTGGCCGCCGTGGACCGGATCGGCCCCGAGGTGCTGACCGGCCTGCGGCGGGTCGCCGCCGACGTCGGGGCGCCGGTGGTGCTGGTCCTGGACGAGGTCGGGGACAAGGACGTGCTGGCGGCCGTGGAGTGCCGGGTGGTGGCGATCCTGCCCCGCGCGGCCGCGACCGGAGAGCGGGTGCTGCGCAGCGTCCTGGCCGCGGCGTCGGGTGGCGGGGTCATGCCGCCCGGCATGGTGGCGGAGCTGCTCAAGCACGTGGAGCGGCTGCAGCGCGAGCTGGTGTCGCCGGACGCGAGCGTGCCCAAGCTGACGCCGCGCGAGGCGGACGTGCTGCGGTTGATGGCCGACGGCCTGGACACCACCGAGATCGCCGGCCGCTTGTGCTACTCCGAGCGCACGATCAAGAACGTGTTCTACGGGTTGACCACCAGGCTCAACCTGCGCAACCGGCCGCACGCGGTCGCCTACGCCCTGCGGAAGGGGATGATCTGAGGTGGACGAGACCCTGGTGGCCGAGCGGGAACGGGCCAAGCTGCGGCGGGTGGTGGACCTGGTGCGGCGGGGGTTGCGGACGACGACCGCGGTCCGGGGCTCCCGGTCGGACACGGGCTGGGTGATGTCGGCCGACGGGGTGATCGGCGCCCCGGCGGGCGATGAGTAGCGCACCCGGTGGCGGGGTGGCCGTCCGGCGGTGGACCGCGCCGGCGCGGGCGGACC
>NZ_JBFAAX010000700.1:0-1904 GCF_040639995.1 Actinosynnema sp. NPDC023658
GCCAGGCACTGGCCCTGTACGCGGGCGGCGACCGGCAGGTCTACCGCAACGTGCGGATGCTCGGCTACCAGGACACGTTCCTGTCCTGGGGCGGCACGGGCAGCTCGCAGGTCCGGCAGTACGTCTACAAGAGCTACATCGAAGGCGCGGTCGACTTCATCTACGGCAACGGCGCGCTGGTCGTCGACTCCACGACCATCCGCTCGCTGGACCGCGGCAGCAGCAACAACGGCTACATCACCGCCGCCGCCACCCACTCGTCCAACCGGTACGGCATCCTGATCACCAGGTCGACGCTGACGAGCTCGGCCGCGGCGCGGACCGTCGCCCTGGGCCGGTGCTGGCACGCCGGTGGCGCGGCCGACGCGATCGGTCAGGTGCTGGTCCGCGACTCGGCGCTGGGCGGGCACATCCGCCAGGCCGGGGCCTGGCAGGACATGAGCGGGTTCTCCTGGAAGACGTGCCGGTTCACCGAGTACGCCAACACCGGTGCCGGCGCGAGCACCGGCACCACCGACCGCCCGCAGATGAGCAGCGCGACCGCGGCGGACTACACCGCGCAGAAGTACCTGGCGGGCAGCGACGGCTGGAACCCCGTGCAGTAGCCCGTCACCCCGAGGAGGTCACCGCCATTCGATGACGGTGACCTCGTCACCGACCGCGATGTGGCCGGGCGTGAGCACGGCGGCCTTCAGGCCGAAGCTGACGCCGTCGGGTTCGCGGCGGTAGTCGGCCAGGGTGCGCAACGGCTCGGGACCGGCGCGCACCCCGGTCGACTGGTCGACGAGGGTGACCGCGCAGCGGATCGCCAGCTCACCGAAGCCGATCTCGGCCCCGCCGACCGACATCCGGCCCACCCGGTCCTCGGTGTGCGGCTCGTCCCAGCCGCTGATCACGACGTTCGGCCGGAACCGGTCCATCGGGACCGGATCGGCACCCCGTTCCGCGATCCGCGCGTTCAGACCGTCCAAGGTGGACGGTGAGAGGACCAGCAGGGCGGTCGGGTCGGACCCGCGGCGGGCCCGGACCGACCGGGCCGGCTCGCGCACCAGGCGGACCGGCGTGCCGATCGCCTCGGACAGCCACTCCGCCGCCTCGTCGCCCTGGTCGACCCCCGACCCCGGCCACTTCTCCACCTCCACCGGCACGGTCGGCCCGTCCACCGCCACGTCCAGCTCCAGCTCGCCGGCGCCGGGTGCGCTCAGGGCCAGCCCCGTGCCCCCGTCCAGCAGCCGGACCCGGACCGCCGCCAACCGAGGCGCCTGGCCCTGCCAGACGATCGTCCCGTCCGGCCCGACCGGCGCGAACAGCCGGTCGTGGGGCAACCCGGTCGCGGTGACCTCGGCCCGTTCGACGGCGACCCCGGCACATCCCTTGATCGGGTACGACGTCAGCGCGGAAACGGTTGCCATGCGGTCAAAGTACCCGGTGCCACCTCCCCGGGACCACGAAAATAGTCGCCCGCACCCGGACCTCCACCTCGGGCAGCCGGACGAGCGGTGCGCGGGAGTCCACGTAACGGAACCATTCGTTCAGGGATGTGATCGTCCGACAGTCGTTTGCCTGTCTCCCGCACGACATTCCGCTCGTGCGTCGGCAAAGCGCCGCCCGGCTGTCGGCAGGCACCCGCCAGGAGGCGCCTCGTCCCGGTGCCTTCTCAAGCCCGCGCGATGGTGTGGAGCAGGGGCAGCGTCGGGAGTCGGTCGGGGCCGTGGAGGAAGCTCGCCAGCAGGACGACCAGCCAGGGGATCTGCGGACCGGTCAGCTGCAGCGGCTCGGTCTGGTCGAAGATCAGGTAGCAGACGCCGTTGTGCAGGTCCGCGTTGAAGTCGACGACCGACGGGTGCGGGAACCGCAACCACCTGCCGTGGGCGAAGCACATGGTGCAGTACGTCGTCACGACC
>NZ_JBFAAX010000700.1:1914-3011 GCF_040639995.1 Actinosynnema sp. NPDC023658
GCCGGTGAGTGCTCCCGCCACTGGGGCATGGACTGGGCCTCCGCCCGCCGCCTGGCGACGGAGTTGCCCACCGCGTTCGCCGCCAGGCCGGCCGCCACGAACAGCGGCGAACCGAGGAAGAAGCCGCTGGACTGCCGATAGGTGACGTCCATGCCGTAGTACCGGGCATATCCGAGCGTGAGGTCGCAATAAGCCACTTCGCCCGGTGGCAACAACAACGACGTGGTGACCTCGTCGGGAATTCCGCCGTTCACGAGGTGCCGGTAGAGGTGAACGGCCCTGTACCACGACGCCGCCCACTCCTGGCTCGGCGATAACGGCCCGACGGTCATCGATTCCCCACCTCGTTGATCATGGACGATTCGGGCGTGCAGTCTACGCGGAGCGGGTCCGCGGATCTGTCGGGTCGCGCGAGTGGCCGGCGGAGCCGCGCGGACGGAGACGATCACCGTTGCCGGTTCGTTACTTCGGTCGTGGTTGACCTCCCGCCCACGGCCCTGACATCGTCCATGGAACGTTCAATGCACCTGAGGTCCCACCCCGAAGGGGGTGTCCGTGTCCACTGCGTCATCGGTCATCGCGACGGCGGCCGATGCCGTCGATCGGGTCGTCCACCTGCGGGCCGACGGGGTGAGCCTGGTGCTCCACTGCAAGGACTCGCGGTTGCCGCAGGTCCTGCACTGGGGTGCCGACCTCGGCCCGGACGCCGGGCTGGACGCGCTGGCGGCGGTGTCCGTGCCCGCGGTGGTGCCGAACGCGACGGACGTCCCGAGCGCCGTGGCGGTGGTCCCGGAGCACGCGACCGCGTGGCCGGGGTTGCCTGGGCTGCGAGGTCACCGCGAGGGCCGTGACTGGTCGCCGCTCTTCACCGTCGAGCGGGTCGTCGAGAGCGGTGGGGTGTGCCTGGTGCGGGCGGCGGACGTGGAGGCGGGGCTCGCCCTGGACCTGGAGATCGGGCTGACCGCCGCCGGTCTGGTGCGCCTGCGGGCCACCGTGCGCAACACCGGGGACACGGCCTACACCCTCGACGGGCTCGTGCTGACCCTGCCCGTGCCGTCGCGCGCCACCGAGCTGCTCGACCTCACCGGCCGCTGGGG
>NZ_JBFAAX010000701.1:0-3007 GCF_040639995.1 Actinosynnema sp. NPDC023658
TCACCCAGGTCCGGCCAGGGCGCGTCGCTGGCGTGCGAGAGCGCCGTGCAACTGGCCCGCTGCCTGCGCGACCTGCCGCACGACGAGGCGTTCCGCGCCTACGAGTCGCTGCGCCGGACGCGGGTCGAGCGGATCATCGCGCAGGCGGCGCGCACGAACCGCGACAAGGCCGCCGGTCCGGTGGGGCGGGTGCTGCGCGACGCCCTGATGCCGTTGGCGATGAAGCTCGTCGACCCGGCGAAGTTCACCTGGCAGTTCGACCACCGGATCGAGTGGGACGACACCCTCAGCCCCGTGTAGTTGAACGGCCGGCCGGAGCGACGATCACCCCGGCCGACCGCGCCACGGGGCCGGATCAGCCGGTGGGCTCCCCGAACCAGCGGGCCAGGTGGTCGTCCAGGTCCCGCTGGTCGTCACCGATCCAGGCGACGTGGCCGTCCGGGCGCAGCAGGACGCACGGGACGTCCAGCGCCGCGGTCGGATCCCCGAGGTGGTCGACCCGGTCCGACCAGCCGCCGGCGGTCAGGCGTTCGGTGCGGTCCAGCAGCAGGCCGCGCCCGCGGTGCAGCAGGTCGTAGAGGCGGCCCTGCCGCACGTCGACGTCGCGCAGGCGGCGGCCGAGCAGGTCCGGGCCCGCGCCGAAGTCGTAGCGGACGCCGATCGCGGTGATCTTCTCGATCAGGTGGCGGTTCACCTCGTCGAAGTCCATCAGCTCGGTGAGCAGCCTGCGCACGGCCCGCGGGCCCGGTCCGGGGGACAGCAGTTCCACCTGGGCGCGGGTGTTGTCCAGCACGTCCTCCGCGACCGGGTGGCGTTCGGCCTCATAGGTGTCCAGCAGCCCTGCCGGCGCCCAGCCGCGGACCTGCGCGGCCAGCTTCCACCCGAGGTTGACCGCGTCCTGGACGCCCAGGTTGAGACCCTGTCCGCCGATGGGCGGGTGGATGTGCGCCGAGTCCCCGGCCAGCAGCACCCGCCCGACCCGGTAGCGCTCGGCCAGCCGGGTGGCGTCCCCGAAGCGGGACAACCAGCGCGGGGAGTGCACGCCGAAGTCGGTCCCGGCGACGGCGCGCAGCCGCTCTTTGAACTCGTCGAGGGTCGGCGGTTCGGCACGGCCGCTGACGCCCGCGGCGGGGACGACGACGCGGTAGACCTCTTCGCCGAAGGGCGTGAGGGTGAACCGCTTGTCGGTCTCGCGGACCTCGGCCACCTTCGGCGCGATCTCCTCCCGCGGCACGCCCACTCCCACCTCGCCCATCAGCGTCTCGTTCCGCGAGGGCTCGCCGGGGAAGCCGACGCCGAGCAGCTTGCGCACCGCGCTGCGCGCGCCGTCACAGCCGACGAGGTAGCGCGACCGCAGCCGCTCCCCGTCCGCCAGCCGGACGGTCACGCCGTCGTCGTCCTGCTCGAAACCGGCCAGCGCGCACCCGTGCCGGACCTCCGCGCCCAGCGCGACCGCGTGTTCTTCGAGCAGGCGGACGATGACCGGCTGCGGGATGCCCAGCAGGTAGGCGTGCGCGGAGTCCAGGCCCTCGGGCTCGGGTTTGTCGATGGCGGCGAAGAAACCGGCGGCCGGACGGCGTCGGCCGTGCCGGGCGATGCGGTCGAGCAGGCCGCGCATCGCCATCAGCTCCAGGCTGCGGATGTGCAGGCCGACGATGCGGACGAACGACGCGGGCTCAGTCTCCTGCTCCAGGACGAGCACCCGCACGTCGTGCAGCCGCAGCTCGGCGGCCAGCATCGCGCCGGTCGGCCCGCAGCCGGCGATGATCACGTCGAAGAGCGCGCGATCGGCGCCGGAGGCCGGCGAGGGGAGTCCGGGGGCGTCGCCCGCGGTGGGATCGCGCCGGGCCGCGTCGTTCGACGGCGGTTCGGCGGTGGAGTGCGAGGAGTGCACAGGTGTGGCCTTTCGGGAGTGCCTTGGTGATGGGGCGCTCCCGGCGACACCTACGTCAATCGCCGGCCGTGACGGGCAGGGGGAGCACCCACGTCGATGCAGCGTTCATGGGTCTCACCTCCTCGGGCGGTGTCACGGTCAACGGCAAGCTACAAGGCCGGGCACCACCCCGTCCACTCGTTTCCCGGCGTGCTCACGACTCCCGGTGGGCACGCCGAACTCGTACCCGTGACCATGACGGATGGCTCGTTTTCTAGCAGTGCTAGACATTCGAGCGCGACTATGACTAGTGTTGCTCGTGTACCTAGCACTGCTAGAAAACGGAGTCGGCGCCATGTCGCACCAGCGGATCAACACCGTCCTCGCCACGTTCGTCGTCCTGGCCGGCTTCGCCTTCGGCCTCAACTTCCTGCTCGACCCGCTGGGCGCGGCGTCCGGGTTCGGGATCGACCCGTGGCCGCAGGGCGAAGCCGGCGGCTACTACGTGGTCAAGGGCGTCCGCGACCTCGCCTACGGGCTGACCGCCCTCGTGCTGCTGCTGCTCGGCCACCGCCGTGCCCTCGGCTGGGTGGTGCTGGCCGACGCGATCATCCCGATCGGTGACTGCATCGCCGTGATGTCCAACGGCGGCACGGTCGGCTACGCGCTGGCGGTGCACGGCTCGGCCGCCGTGCTGGTCCTCGTCACCGCCGCGTCGCTGCTGTGGGAGACCCGGAAGCGGTCAGCAGGAACGCCGGTGACCACCAGTAGTCCCGCAGTCGTGTGACCCGGACGTCGGTGAACCCGGCCCGCTTGACCTGCTCGGCCCACCGCGAGGCGGGCTGCTCCCAGGTCGAGCGGGTCGCGCCCGGCACCAGCTGGCCGGTCAGCACCGGCATCAGGAAGCCCTGCGCCACCAACGCCCGGTCCTCGTCGTACTCGGCCAGCCCCCGCTCGTAGGCCTCGGCCAGGAACCGGCGGTGCTCGGGGCTCGCGTGCGGCAGGTCCGGCACGTCGAACTCGACCAGGGCGAGCACGCCGACGTGCCCGACCAGGTCGGCCAGCACGCCGTCGCGCACCTCGGGCGGCAACGCGTGCAGGGCGAACGTCGACTGGGCCACGTCGAACACCGCG